>USPP01000019.1 GCA_900556615.1 uncultured Eubacteriales bacterium | reverse complement strand
CATGGTAAGCTCAATTCTGCCCTTGGTTCCAATAAATTCCTTCAGGTTCATGGATGCGGTATTTTTTCCCCATCCGGCTTCATAATAGCCGACACATCCGTTTTCGAGCCGGAAATTTACGCAGGTATAGTTTATATTGGGGGAATCGGGATCCAGCTTTGTACCAAATCCCGATATTTCGCTGAATTCCGAGCCGGTAAACCACCTGACAATATCAAAATAGTGTATTCCGCAGTCAAGTGCCGGGGTGCAGTCGGCAAGAAGCCGTTTATAGCGTTCCCAATTCATCGCATGATGATTTTGTACCATTCTGATAAGACGGACTTCACCGATGACGCCGGAAGCAAGCAGCTTAGCTATTTCACGGTATGACTGATTATGGCGCAGGATGTGCGCTACAAGTACTTTCGCATTGGATCTCAAGGCAATGTCAAAAAAACTTCTGCCCTCCTCAAGTGTAGGCGCAACCGGTTTTTCACAGAGAACATGTTTCTTGTGCGTCAGAAATTCCTTGGTGATTGCGGTATGTGTATCGGTATATGTAGCAACGATGGCAATATCTACGCGGGGATCGCATAGGTAAGTCTCGTAGGTGTCGGAATACTCCGGTACACAATAAATTTCTGCTGCGTGCTTCGCCGCAGCAATATCGGTGTCAATGACTGCGATAACCTCTATATTATCTCTATAATGTATATCGGACAAGTGCTCAAGCCCGATATGACCGCAGCCTATCAGCAAGATTCCGTATTTTTTCATGACAAATTTACAGTAATATATCCTTTTTGGTTTAATCTTTATCTGATACGGAAAAACTTTGCTCAATATTTCCGTTAAAGTCGCAGATCACCTTTGTTCCGCAGGGAACGGATGCAATTTCTTTTTTATTTATATAAAGTGCCGCTTTTTTTCCGTCATTCTTTACCGTATATATGCTGTCTCCGTATATTTGTGAGTACTCACAGCCCCCGCAGTCTCCGAGAGTGGAAAAAATCAGTTTTTTTCGTCGCATTTCCACTCCGTACATGTGCGCGGTATAACCGAGTATGGCAAGAATGGAGGGACCGTAATCTCCGGAGATTGTGCAAAGCTCGGTTTGCGGTTTTCCGGTGAGATGGTCAAATTGCTGTGTGAACATAACGGGATCGTTCATAGCAAGCGCATGGCAAAGCTTATGTCCGAACACAGGAATGAGGTTGTGATATCCGTAATTTTCGAGCGCACGTATCGCACGTTGATAGGTAAGTCCTTCCGGCTGACCGCTCCAATTGTTGCTTGGGTCAGGGAAGAACAGCGGATCATTTGCGGCAATCGACGGAAGCGGCATAGGAGTAAAAAATTCATCGGGATTGAGCAGATGTTCTGTTACGAAACGGTCGGCTTTACTTTTTTCATATGCGCCGTGATACATAACGCGGAGATTATTATGAATAAGGGTATCAAGAAATTCGTTGTTGCAGTCGCGGTCATACAGAGCGCCTTTTTCCTCCCACCAGAGATAGGAGTTGAGTTTCGCTCTTACGGCTTGGGCTTCTACTCTCCATTTATTTCCTTCACCGTTTCCGAGTATGTCGGAGATTTCGGCAAGCGTCATTTTTCCGTCGTAGGAATAGGACATGATATCCATCGATTCATAGGGAAGTTTTGCCTGACCGTATGGAGGCTCATCACTTCCCCATGCGTCGGGACCGTCAAAGAACCGAACGCTTCTGTCCTCTCCGGTGTCCCATTTGCAGAAGGATTCAAGACAGCCGTTTCCGTCGGTATCTCTTGTTCTCCATAGATAGTCGTCAAATCGTGACAACGAGCCGTAAAGAAGCTTGAGATATTCTCTGTTCTCTCCGATCAGATAATAAACATTGAGTGCATGATAAGGGAAACAATAGCCCTGAAAATGCGAATACATGAGGTTATATTCGCTTCCGGTATACCTTATTACAGACGGGAGGCGTCCGTCTTCTCTGATGTTTTCCATGAACAACAGCTGATTATTCAAAGCAAGCTCGAGATTTCTGCTTCCGTACATTTCTCCGCCCATAGGCTGCGTTTCAAGCCAAATTCCATCGCTGTAGTCGCCTCCGCCTTCAACAAGCAGCTTTCGGTTTTCCCATGAGACAATATTGTTTTTTTCTGTTTTTTCGGCTGCGTCATATACGCGCTGCCATTCGGAATCCGCTGTGACGAATTTTACTTCGGTGTGTTTAAGCTCCATTTCAGATCTCCTGTTGATGGTTTTTAAAATTATCTGCCCGAACAGATCGTATTGGAAGAGGGGAAATGCTTTTGTGTTCTTTAAGCTCAGGGGCTGTTGAGGAATCGCTGAATAAATCTGTAGGAAAGGTCCATTGACGATTTATTCAGGGCACATCTAAAAATTTACTGCCCAAAACCGGCTGGAGCTGTTTTTTCCGTCATTCGTTACAAAAATCTTTGACAGATGGATACTCTGTCTGCGGAATTTCTGTTTTGACTGAAGAGAAAATCTCTTTGCCGTCTATGAACATTGAATTTTTAGAGATACCCTTTAGTGATTCTACTTAAAAATGGATGTTTTTGCAGTTCCAAAGAATCACGGACAGGAATCCATCATTTTTTGGGAGCTTGCTCCGGAAAACAGCCATGATTGCTTGAGGGTAAAACAGGGACGTCTCATTAACACGAAACGCCCCTAATACGGGTTTTGCCAATACAGTAGCAATTAAAACATAAAATATCAAGGCAAACCACCGAGTCAGCCAGGGAGAGCAATTCGCGGCGCATGTTAAAAAGACAGGACTTTTTTAAAATCGCCTATCCTAAGGCAATATCGTACAGTTCTGACGGTGCAGCTGCGCAGTCATATTTTCTTTCGTCAGACGATACCATTTGAGGAGGCAAGCAAATGCACAATAAGGCGTTAGCTGTGCATCCAGCGATATTGCCTTAAGTAAATTAACTTAAAAACTTTGGGAATCGCTGAATAAACCGGCTATGCAGATTTCCGAGATGATTTTTTGAACTGCAAGGCAAAAAAACGCAGGAATAGGTTAATATTTCAAGATTTTTTAACGATGCCTGGCAATAAATCAGCCGGAAAGATCCGTTGACGATTTATTCAGTGATTTCCTTTGCACTTAAACAAGTCAAAAATGCTCAAAATACCGCTGGCGGCTGCTTTTTTGACTTGTTCAGTTGACATTAATTATTTATTTGCCTCAAGGTCTTTATAGGTTTCCTGAAGTTCCTCAAGAACAAATTTCCATGTATCGAGTCTTCTGTCTATTTCTGTGCTGATCGAAGTATTCTCTCTTATGGAATCACGGAACACATAATACAAGCGGCTGAGATCAGGGGCAAATAATACGGCAAGATCATAGTTTCTGCCATCCATAATCATATCCAGCATTCTTTCATCGTTGTCATCATCGGTATATTTATCTTTTAATGCTTTTTCGTAATACGCAGTAAAGACCGTACGGTAGTTTTCACAGCAAAGAGATTCCGTTACCTTTCCGACCATATCGATGTTTTCAACATTGTAAGCAAGGCAGAGGACAGAAAAATTATCATGTGCGTTGCTGTAATAGTTTGTTTGGGTTTCATCGAGCTTCGGATAGGGAAGCACGCCGAATTCATCGGTCATATCACGGCACTGATTGGTGAGAACGTTAAAGGTACCGTCTGTAAAAAGAACATTTCCGTTTGCAAACATGGTATATCTGTCCGTATATTCGGCATCTGTCATGGAAATATAGGCACCTGCGTTATTGTAGAAAAGATCTGAGACTTTTTCATATGCAGTTTGCATTTTTTCGGTATCGTTTTCGAATGCGAGAGCAAGCTCGCCGTCTCCGTCTTTTTCGACGAGAGAGATTCCAAATGAAGGAAGATATGCATCAAGATTGGTGACGAGCCCGGAAGCAAAACCGTACTGATCTTCTTTATCTTTATTTCCGTCTCTGTTTAGATCGTTGTAAATATTTACGCTGAGTTGTTTCACATAATCGACTGTCCACTCTCCGTTGTCAACAATAGTATAGAGATCTTCGATTTGGTTATCAGCGGCAATTTTTTTATTGAAAAGATAGCAGTGCGACAGTTCAAGTGAGGTGAGAGACAAATCGCCTACGGCTGCGTAAAGCATCCCGTTTATGGTGAAAGCCTCATTACAGCGCTTATTCCACCATGGCTGTTCAAAATTTACACCCGGAACATCATCGTTCCAATCATAAAACAATCCCTGTGTAATAATGGTTCCCGCTCTCCATGCACACATCAGGACGGTGTCAAAATCATGGTCGTTTGCGGAGAGAGAAGTGATCACTGCCCGCTCATGAAGAAGTTGTCCTTCACCGGGAGCATAACCGGTAGTGATGACCGGCACAATCTCTATATCATATTTATCCTCAATAGCAAGATTTCTGTTGTATATTGCGGCTTCAACAATTTCTTCGTTGTCTTCGGAAAAAACTTCATGATCCGCATTCTCTGAACAGGAGACGCGGTATTTCAGACCTTTAAAGCTTTGTTTGGGAATCCCATCGTCGGCAGATAAACGATCGCCGGAATCAACTGATCCTGTTGTGGGTGGATTTTTGTTTGTATCTTTCGGCTTATCATTCTCCTTTGTACAAGCAACAACAGTAAGTACAGTTAGAAGTGCCATAAGCAGACAGATGATTCTAAGTGTTTTTTTCATATGATTTCCTTTCTTTAAATTAAGGCAATACCGCGGGGTGCACAGCTAACGCCTTTATTGCGCATTTGCTTGCATCTTTTCCGTCATACTTTACAAATTTCGTCGGCAGAGGAGTCGGTTTTGCCTCCTCAATTTGTATTGTCTGACGAAAAATCCGGTGGCGCAACTGCACAATAATCATTGTGCGGTATTGCCTTAAGTATATATTTATCACGGAAGAACCATGATATTTTAAAAACGGTTCGGTACGTCTATCCATTGAAACGGTTTTGCCATTCCTTCCAAAGCTGCGCTTCTTGCCGCCATGATTTCGATTGTTTCGCGGTGCGGTACTTTTATGCTTCCTGTACGGAAAAAATCAACAAGCTCGGAAATAAAATTTCTGAAGAAATCGCTTGTAACATTTATCGTAATATTCCCACTTTTTTTGGCAATCTGCGCGGCAAAGGGAGCTTCCGGTATAGTTGAGGATATGCTTCCCACCCGGCCATCGGCAAAGCGGAGAGCGAGCAGATAATAATGATCTCCCGGCATATACATTACCTTTTCGGCGGGTGTTTTCATCAACATAAACAACGGTTCAAGCTGATGTATCGAATAGGTTTCAAAACCGTTCGGCCCCCACAGATTCATACCGGTGATGTCGTCAGCCGAAATATTTTTGTATTCGTCTGCAAAACGGAGAGCGGAGGTTGACCAACAGGGAGTATTATTATCATCCGCGATGGAAAAAATGCGTTTTGCAGCTTCGATGTCCGGAGCAAAGGTTTTATCGATATATACGGGTTTCCCGCTTTGCAGCGGGAGCGCCGAAAGCGCCTCATGGCGTTCGCAGTTATCCGGTGAAAGGACGACGATTCCGTCGCTGAGCTTTACGAGTTCTTCAATCGTATCAGCCTTAATAACGTCGAATTTCCGGCACCATTCTTCGGTAGTAAGCCCGGTATGCGGACTTGCGATTTCTGCATAGGCGTAGGCAACCTCGATTTCGCCATTTGACGCCTCTTTAATCCAAGCAGGATAGCTGTTTGCGTGCCATTCATCAAGATAGTAATCTATGAATCCGATTTTCATTTTTTCCTCATTTCTGCTTGCCTACTGTCAAAAAGAGATTTCTTTCTTTTCCTCAGCGGAGCGATAGAGATAGTCAAGGAGCTTTGCGCTTTCAAGAATATTGTCTATATAGGTCTTGGTATGTTCTCCTGTAAAAATCGCTTCTATAAACGCCTTGTCCTCGCGCTCGTACATATTGGGGATGTCATATTGGGGAGTAATTTCCGAGAATTTTCCGTCTTTTATCGTATAAAGGGTGAAATCTCCTCCGTAGTTCATTCTGGCTCCGCCTTTGTCTCCCATAAAGTCAATGAACATTTCGTTCTTATTGATATTCTGTGCCCAGGCTCCGTTGAAGGAGATGCTTGCTTTGTCGGTTCTGATATGACCGGTTATAAAATCCTCCACATCGTTTGTACCGTTTAGATTCTTGGTATCCTCTGCCCACATGCCTTCGTACACATAATTCTTCATATCCTTTGCCATTTCATTATAGGCATCGCAGGTAACGGTTTTAAGTGTCGCTCCGCCGAGAATGTAAAGAATCAGATCGAGGAAATGGATTCCCCAATCGATAAGCACGCCGCCGCCGGACTGCGCCTTCGTGGTGAAGGGTCCTCCGAGACCGGGAATGCAGCGATAATTTCTGAAAGAGCAATAAACGTGATAAATGGTGCCGAACTCCCCGTTTCTGTTCATTTCTTCCAGCATTTCCACTGTTTTGTGATAACGGTTGCAGACGCCGATGTTAAGCAGTTTTCCCTGCTTTTTTGCTTCCTTTGCCATTTCACAGGACAGCTCATAATTTACCGTAATCGGTTTCTCGCAGAAAACATGCTTTCCTGCCCGGAGCGCATCCATTGTGACGGTATAGTGCGCGTAGTTGGGAGTCAATACAAATACCGCGTCAACTTCCGGATCCGAGAGAGCGGTCTTATAATCGGTTATCGCCTGTTCCGCCCCATATCGGTCAGCTTTGTCCTTCGCCTTTTCGGGTATCAGATCGCAGGCATACTTTATTCTGACATTGTCTATTTTTGACAGTGCAGGAAAATGCGCGATATCCGAAATACGTCCGCAGCCGATAACGGCAACCGTAACTGTTTTTATGTTCATAATTATATCAATCCTTTCCAGTATAAAATCAATATATATGGTTTACATTTTTATTCTAACAAAAAAAATAGCTTACGTCTTTGTTATAATTGAACCAATTATTTAGCAATTTTGTCGCTTCCTTCGGATATGTCTTGCATATCATTTTATTTTATAGTATAATAAGCTTCGATAGGAATCCATATACTCGTGGTATTTAGGGAGGAATATGCTTATGATAGATCAACTGAATCTGTACCATTTTGAAAACAAGTTTTTCGATAATCCGAAAAAGTGCGGCGGCATAGATTTATGGCAGCTTGGGGAGATGATCTGTCGGCCGACGACCGTTGTTGCCCCTCATGATCAGGTATGTTATGAGATAACCTATGTCATATCGGGAAAAGGAACTGTAACGACAAACGGTATTGGAATGAACGTTGCAAAAGGAGACTGTGTGATTTCTTTTCCGGGAGATATTCATATGATTGCGTCGGATTCTTCCGATCCTCTCCGGTATGCTTTTTGCGGTTTTATGGATAATGGAAGCGGAGATATATGGAAAGGCATTTTTAAGGAATTTGTACAGATGTTTGGACGAAGCTCTGAGAGGCTGATACATTTGAGCGTGGAGAGTAACTGTTTTTATGAGTTGTTTTCCGAAATTACCTCGGAAGATTTTATGTCCTGTGAGCTGATAGGAATAAAGCTCTCGGAATTTGCGATAGGACTTATACGCACGAAGAAAAAAGAAAACGAGAAAATTTATGCTCCTTGTATAAAAAATGAGCGAATGCTTGCTTATCAGATACGGGGATATCTGCGATCGCATATTTGTGAAATAAAAAAGCTTACAGAGCTTTCGTTGATTTTCAATTACAATTACAGATATATAACAAAGTGCTTCAAGAAAGTAACAGGTGAAACGTTGAACGACTATTATCTTAAATGCCGAATGGTTTATTCAAAGGAACTCCTTGAAAACGGATATTCTGTTACTCAAATAAGCGATATGCTTAAGTATTCGTCGATACATGTTTTTACAAGAAGTTTTAAAAACTATTTCGGAATGACGCCGAGTGAATACCGTCAGAGTAAGCAGCAAAACGGATAGATCATAATATTATAATATTTCGGAAGGATTGATAAAAAGGCTTTCAGCCTTTGTTAAAGGTGAAATAAAGATGATAGAAAGAAAAATTTATAAGATTACGTACGGAACGCCGGAAAAATTTGTTCCCAGCCGTTTTGCACCTCGGCCCCTCTGTGAAATAATGGAGGTAAAGCCTGAAAATGCATCGCAGGTGCGTTTTTCCGTGTCGGAAAGAGGCTGCCGTTTGATATTTCCGCTCGGTCGGGATACGCAGATATTCGGATTTGGACTTCAGCTAAAAGCCTTCAATCACCGGGGAAACAAGCTTTCTCTGAGAGTTAATGCAGATCCTCGTTCGGCAAGCGGAGATTCTCATGCCCCCGTTCCTTTCTTTGTTACAAATGAACATTGGGGTATGTATATTGATACTGCCAGAAACGCCGTTTTTCAGTGCGGAAGCGAGATGAACTCCGGAATGAAGAACGCAGACGAGGATACTGTTGAAACAAAAGTGATGAATAGTACCGAGGAGCTTTACTCGGTGAGGACGCAAAGCTCTTCTGTGATGACAGTGGAGGTGCCTGTCGCCCGGGGAATCGATGTTTATTTTATCACCGGTGAGAAAATTGTCGACATTGTTTCGTCTTATAATCTGCTTTCAGGCGGAGGCTGTATGCCTCCGATGTGGGGGTTGGGAAACTTTTACCGATGCTGCGGCCAGTTTCATGAACAGCAGGTTTTGGATATTGCCGACAGCTTCAGAAAAATGTCCTTGCCCTGCGATATTCTCGGTCTTGAGCCGGGGTGGCAGTCGAAAAGCTATTCCTGCTCCTATAGTTGGAGCGAACGCTTTCCGAATCATGAAAAAACTCTCAAAAAGCTTATATCAGACGGTTTCAAGATAAATCTTTGGGAGCATGCTTTTACAAATCCGTCGGCGCCTTTTCACGATGATCTGATTCCTTATTCCGGCGATTATCTTGTGTGGGGAGGTCTTGTGCCGGATTTTTCGCTTGATGAGGCTTCGGAGTGCTTCTCCGGATATCATAAAAAACTCTGTGACGAAGGAATCTCCGGATTTAAGCTTGACGAATGCGACGGAAGCGATTTTACCGGAGGCTGGTCCTTCCCCGATTGCTCCTGCTTTCCGTCGGGTATGGACGGAGAACAGTATCACCATCTTTTCGGAGTGCTTTATTGCCGCGTCATGCTGAAGGCACTCGGCAGCAAGCGAACCCTTTCCGAGATCAGAAATCTCGGAGCGCTTTCCGCTTCCTATCCCTTCGTTCTTTACAGTGATTTGTACGATTTCGAAGATTTTCTCACGGGAACGGTTAATGCAGGATTTTCCGGCTTGCTTTGGGCGCCGGAGCTTCGTCATGCACAAAATAAGAGCGAACTGATACGCAGACTTCAGCTTGTCGCTTTCTCGGCACAGTCTCTTGTGAACGCGTGGTATCTTGATAAGATGCCGTGGCTTGATCTCGGTGCTTCCGACGAGGTGAGAGAGATACTTGAAAACCGTATGAGGCTGATTCCTTATTTGTACACTGCCTTTTACGATTATAAGACCGAGGGAAAACCTCCGGTGAGAGCTTTGGTCTGCGATTATCCGGAGGCTTCTGCGGTTAAAGATGAATTTCTTTTCGGAGATATGATAGTTGCCCCGATTGCACCGGGGAAAACAGGACGTGAGATATGGCTTCCGGAAGGAGAATGGTACGGATTCTTTGACGGAAGAGCGTATTCAGGAGGGAATCACTATATCGATACCGAAGGGATTCCCGTATATGTCAGGGCAGGCTCGATTATTCCGCTTGCTAAACCGGTGCAGTACATAGGCGAAACGGAAAAGCTGGACATTACCCTTAAGCCTTTCGGTGATTGTAAGAACTCGGTTTGCCGACTGATTGAAGACGATAGGGAGACAGTTTCAGCAGAATACCGCGTGATTTACCTTCATGAGGGAGATACGGTTGAGACGGAGCACTACCGAGTAAACCAATAATTTTTTATTCAAGGTAATACCGCACAATGATTGTTGCGCAGATGCGCCGCCAAATTTTTCATCGGACGATACAAACTGAGGAGACAAGAGTGGCGCCTCTGTCGACGAAATTGGTGAGGCATGACGGAAAAGATGCAAGCATATGCGCAGCAAAGGCGTTAGCCGTGCACCCGGCGGTATTGCCTTAAAAATAAATTACATGATTCTGTCTATGAGCTTGCTTGCATAGAGTGGATTCCTTTAATTTAGCAGATACTTGAAAAAATGGGGAGAACCTTTTCCGGCATTGTTTGCTTGTGCAAAAAATGCCCTGACAGTAGTGCCGCTTCGCGGAATTACCAAACCACGCCAAGGGGTAAACCGAAGAAACGATTTTATCAAGATAAGGAGTGGAGGTTCAAAAGCAGCGATCGCAAAACAGCTACTGTCGGAGAACTTATGCGCAGCATTTTCGCTCAGGAAATGCAACAGTTTTTTACCTTGTAACTTTCTTTGCGAAGATTCTGCGAATCGAATATTCATCCGGTTTCATTTCTTTTATAGAAAGAAATGCGAAAAAAACGTTTTCTTGCTTTTCCCGAGAGTAATCTATATTGTCATTTATTCTCTGTCGGTATCAACCTAAAGAAATAAACAGCCTAATTCAAAAAAATCACAGGGGATTCCGCATGGCGGAAAACCTGTGATTTTTTATTCTTGAATCATTCTTGAGGTTTATTCTTCTTCTGTTTCAGAGGCAACGAAGGTAAGTGTTTCCTCGAAATCGTTTTCGGAAGCGATGTAGACAATCTTTCCTCCTCCGATAAGGAAATATCTTTCGATTTCCGTTTCCTCCTCCGGATTGTTATTTGCGGAGGAGGAAGAACCGTCGGCTGTTGAAGTGTTTTTTTCAGTATTGTAGCCTGAATCTTCTGTGGTGTCCGGGGAATCGGAAGTCTCGGCATCGTCAGCTTCGCCGCTGTCCGGAAGAATGTTTCCGAGCTTAACGCTGAAATTTTTTTCTACCGGTTTTGTTACGGTAGAGGAGCTTCCGTCCTCTCCGGATATGGTAACAATGTCCTCATAGAAGACGGTTATCGTGGCATAAGGTTCGGAAAGACCGTATTTCGCAAGCTGTTCTTCTTCGGCTACGTTATAATCCACCCAATCGGAGGGGACAAAATCAAATAACTCGTCGTATATATTATTGGCTTTTTCTGTAAAGTCTCCCGGGATGATTTTTCCGTCGGCAAGCGTCAGACGCCAGCTTTCCTCCGTGTCCTCTTCCTCGCTGCCGCTTTCGGCAATGGTTGCCGGAATAAGTGTGTATTTATAAGCTGTTCCGTCGGAGAAGGCTATTTCTATGGCGGTTACACATCCAAATCCATCGTCCGGTTCGGTTATCTTCTCATCCGTAAGAAGATCTTTCATGGAATATTCAAAACCGGAGGTAAAGCTTTTATCTATCAGGTATACCTTTCCTTCGCCTTCGATACTCAGATAATAGGAATCGGTGTGTCGATTATAGTCCCCGATTTTAAACGTCAAGGCTGCTCCGTCGGTATAAGCGGCGGTTATCGTATAAAGCGGTTTGTCAAGACCGTAGTCGGCTGAATCTCCTCCGGTTTCCGAGACAAGACGGTTGCATTCGACAGAAGAAACGGTTTCAAGGATGGCTTGGGCTTTTGTCTGATCAAGGGGAAAGGTATGATCGTCTTTAAGGTAATAAGTGCTTGACGACAGTTCTATGGTATAATTGCTGCTTGAGGATTCGAGTGATACTGAAGCAACGTCGGAGGCGGTTTTATCAATGATTGTGATTTTGGTATCCTCAGGCGT
>USPP01000018.1 GCA_900556615.1 uncultured Eubacteriales bacterium | reverse complement strand
GGGGGGCAAGAACTCTTTACACATCATTACAGATTTTTGCTGGTATCCATTGACGAGACAGTAAGCAGAACTGATCTCCAGAACCTTCAGGATCGTCTTATGGCCCCGCCCGAAGGGTTTGTTACGGTAGATTCCGTCAGTAAAAATTTATTCCGTATAGATGGCAAGATCTGTGTCAGTGCTTTAAAACCTGCCGAAGACAACGGAAAAGATTGGATTTTACGTCTTTATAACGTGGAAGAACATTCTGTCTCAATAAGGATATCTTCTTCTGTTGTATTCCGAAAAGCGGTACTCTGTAACATGCTTGAGCGTGAGATTTCTTCGCTTTCATGGGAAGAGAATCAGCTCCTCTGTGACATTCCCGCAGGTAAAATCATAACTATACGTTTTTGCAAGGGGTAATCCACTATCTGTAACATTTTCTGATAATTGAAAACAGCAGCATCTTATCATATAAAACAGAAAGGTTAGAAATAATGATAAATATTCTTGAGTATCCCGATATGATTATATGGGACAAAAAAATAGGGGCGGATCACGAATGTGATTCACGTAAAATACTTTTTCAAGACGGAGAAGTATTGATTAAAGCGCCGGAAGGTGTTTCTTTTGTTACGCTTCGTTGGTTGGGAAATATACCGCTGAACGGAAAGGTGTTTGGAGATGTATTTGAACGTACTTATGCGGATCTTGAGTGGCGCGGAATATTGCCGGAACGGGTAATGCCTTGGTATTGCGCGATATATGACGGGAAATTGTGTGAAGGCTTCGGGGTTAAAGTCCGTCCCAATGCGTTGTGCTTTTGGCAGATAGACGAGCTTGGCGTATCTTTAACGTTGGATTTGCGCAGCGGTACGCAACCCACCCGAATTGTCAAAGAACTTTGCGCCGCAGAACTTGTGCATTTTATCTCGAATGAATCTCCCTTTTTGTTTATGAAAAGATTTTGCCAGGTGATGGCAGATTCCCCCGTTTTTCCGAAGCAGCCCGTATATGGAAGCAATAGCTGGTATTATTGTTATTCGCCTTCCAATCCGGATTTGGTGGAGAAGGATGCGATTCTTCTCGAAGAATTGACATCGGATTTTGAAAACCGTCCGTATACAGTAGTTGACTGCGGTTGGTCCGATACTTGCACTCCGGAAGATCCTTGTCCGGGAACCGCTATGACGGAAGGAAGCAAAACCTTCGGGGATATGAAAGAACTGGCTGAGCGAATCAAACGTCACGGTGTGCGTCCCGGTCTTTGGCTTCGTCCGCTCTGTGTTTCAAACAGCGAATCTTTCCCGGAAAAACTGATTTTACATAAGGTAGCACCCTATTCATATCCTTGCTTGGATCCTTCTCAGCCGGAAGCGCTTAATATTATTGCTCGTGATATCAAAAAAGTAACCGCCGAATGGGGTTACGAGCTTATTAAGATTGACTTTTCTACCTATGATTTGTTTAAACGTTTTCATGAATACGGTATGATTGATAATATGAACGGCGAAGTAAAATTTGCCGATGATACTAAAACGACTGCACAGATCGTCAAGGATTTCTATGCGGTTGTAGCAGAGAATGCTTCCGGAGCTGTGATTATCGGTTGTAACTGTATAAGTCATCTTTGCAGCGGATATTTTCATCTGTACAGAACCGGAGACGATACCTCGGGACAGGTATTTGAACGAACAAGACGCATGGGCGTTAATACCTTGGCTTTCCGCCTGTGTCAGCATAAGGTATTCTATGATATTGATGCCGATTGTATCGGACAGACAGATAAGATATCATGGGAGCGCAACAAGGCTTGGCTGGATATTTTGGCAAACAGCGGTACTCCTCTCTTTGTCTCGATTCATCCGGATACGATAACAAATGAACAGAAAGCAGCTTTGCGGGATGCGTTTCGTCATGCATCGCAACAGACGGATGTATTAGAGCCTTTAGATTTTACGGATTTGCGGTATCCTGTCCGTTATTTAATAAACGGGGAAGAAAGGCGCTATCAGTGGCTTGAAAATACAGGAGTAACAGATTTTACCATATAATTTTAGCATTAGAGAAATGAATCGTTTATGCGACTGTTATCCGATAAGTCAGGTTGTAATCAATTTTTACAATGACTCATCAAGCCATTCATAATAATTCAAATACTATGATAACAAGGAACTGTAATATGTTGGTGAAAAAGGAAAATAAGGAGAGCGTTTCTTCAAATCCGGTTTTGGAAATGAAAGATTCGTGTCGGAGCTCCGTTAAACTCGGTTGCTATTACTTCAATAACTGGGTTTCCCCTGAGGTGTGGAGTTCGATAAAGTATTTTAAAGAAGAAAATCTTGAGCCGATATTGGGCTATTATCGAGATGACTCCGTAGAAGTTCAGGAATGGCATATTCGCCAGGCAACGCAGCATGGTATCTCATTTTGGGTATTTGATTGGTATTATGACGTAGCTTCGCGTACGGTGCCTTACGGAGATGCCGCTCTTGATAACGGCTTTTTAAATACGGGCAATTGCAATGATATGGAATTTGCCATCATGTGGTGTAACGAAGAGAAGGATATTTCCGGATGGACTGAAGAAGCATTGCTTGATATGACCCATATTATCTGTGAAAGATACTTGACCAAAAGCAACTATTTGAAGACACCCGACGGAAGGAATTATTTTGAAATAACGCGCCCCGACCGACTGATTGATCACTTCGGTCTCCAAGGAACAAACACCATTCTGAGAAAAATGAATGAAGCGGCGGCAGAATACGGAGGTTTCTATTATGTAGCGATCAAATATCCGACAGATGCCGATGCAACTGAATTAAAAGCGGCGGGGTTTGACGCTCTTACACTTTATTCGTACAATAATGACGGTGCTCCCAAAGGCGCCATGTCAGCGCCTTATGAAACCATTCTTCCGGCTGTTGAGCCGATAATCCGCACAGGCGTTAAATCCGGTATTCTTCCCGTTATTCCCTGTGTTTCCCCCAATTGGGATTCAAGACCATGGGCTGGATTGGGAGGACGGGGAAGCTGGCGTACCGGATCAACTCCCGAATTGTTCGCAGATATGTGTGTTGCTTTGCAAAAATATACAGATCCCGGACTAAATATGATGCTTATCGGTACATGGAACGAATTCGGAGAGGGGTCTCATATTGAGCCTACGGTTGCAAAAGGGTGTAAATATCTTGATGCGATGCAAAAAGCCCTTTTCCCCGATTCCTATACGGAACACGAAGCGCTTATTCCAACCGAAGAAGAAAAAGTGCGTATGGACTATAACGATATTCCTCCCGTTAATCCCGAAAAAGAGCAGGATGGTAATCTTGTTATCAACCCGAGCTTTGAACGTGATTACGGATGGGGGATTTTCGGCATTGGTGAAATGCAATATTCGGAGGATTGCGTAGACGGAAAGAGATCTTTTGTTTTACCTCCTGTGCAAATGGGAGTAAAATCAAAATATCTGATAGAGGTTGAGCTTCATGCTGTCTATAATCTCAGCGTTTGGGTGAAGGGAAAAGCGGAGATGCAGTGTGCGCTTTTTGACAAGGATCGCATGTGGCTTAAGAAAAAATACGAGAAATTTGATGAATGCGCGCAGAATCGGGACGACGGCAGATGGGTTCAGTTAAAAGGAAAATTTGTGAATACCGAAGAAGATGTTGTATTTATTGATATCGAGATTAAAAATACCGGTGAAGCTGATGTTCTTGTTGATTTGGCAGAAGTACGCAGGTTTGAATCCGGAATTTAACTTGAGTGTTTTGAATAATTAAATTAAGGAGCGAAGTTTATGAATCGATTCCCAAAAGTATCGAATATTTTAATGAGTATCATACTGGTATTTCAGATGGTGCTATACACGATGATTCCGGCTTTTGCTGCCGGAGATTCTGAAAGCGTCAATTTGTTTCCGAATCCCGACTTTGAAAAGAAAAACGATGAATGGCAGCTGCTGACAGGAGAGGAGCCATCCTATTCGTCTGAAAAATTTCATGAGGGTGCACAGTCAATCGTTATTCCGGTGGGTAACGGTATCAAATTGATAAAGAGAATAGATGTTCAAACAGATTCTTCTTATAAGATGACCGCTTGGGTGTACGGAAAGGTTGACGTTATTGCTATGATGTATAGCAGAGAAGACGCTCCGATCGGCTACTATTTATCCGGAACTCCCTTTATAAGCGGAGGCGAGGAGGGTAAATGGACGCAAATATCCGGAACCTTTACGGCAGATGACATGCAGGTAGACAATATCAGCATCGAATTTCGCGCTTCAGGAAGCGATTGTTATGTTGATGATATTTCTTTTCTGCTCAGCGCCGGATACAATCCCGCTCCCTCCTCCGATCCTGTTAAACTTGGTTGCTATTACTTTAACAGCTGGACAGCTCCCGAGGACTGGAGCAGAATAAAATATTTTGAAGAAGAAAAGATTGAACCGGTTATCGGCTATTATCGTCTCGGGTCAACTGAGGTAATGGAATGGCATATCAAGCAGGCGACACAGCACGGTATTTCCTTTTGGGTATTTGACTGGTATTATGATGTGGCTTCCCGTACCGTTTCGGAGCAAAATACAGCGGTGGATAACAGCTTTGAATCCGCAAGTAACCGGGACGATATGGAATTTGCCATTATGTGGTGCAATGAAGAGAAGGACATTTCTTCTTGGAGCGAAGAGTCGCTGGTTGATATGACTCGGATAATCTGTGAAAAATATTTAAGCAAAGGCAATTATCTCAAAACTTCAGACGGTCAGAATATTTTTGTTATGACCCGTCCTGACCGGTTGATCAGCCATTTTGGAAAGGAAGGTGCAAAATCCATTCTGAAGAAAATGGATGAGGCGGCGGCAGAATACGGAGGGTTTTATTATATTGGAATCAAATATCCGACTGTAGCCGATGCAACGGAACTGAAGGATGTCGGGTTTGAAGCTCTTACCTTGTATTCCTACAGTACAGAAGGGATTCCGACAGGGGCTATGGAGGCGTCTTACGATAAAATCCTTCCTTACGTTGAACCGATTATCCGCGCGGGGGATAAAGCCGATATTCTTCCGATTATTCCCTGCGTATCTCCTAATTGGGATTCCAGACCATGGGCGGATTTGGGGGATCGTGGAACATGGCGAACCGGATCTACCCCTGAATTATTTGCCGAAATGTGCACAACTCTGCGGAAATATGTAGATCCTGAACTGAATATGATGATGATCGGTACCTGGAATGAGTTCGGAGAAGGCTCGCATATAGAACCTACTACGGAAAAGGGCTGTAAGTATCTTGACGCCATGCAAAAAGCGCTTTTCCCCGATACCTATGTTGAGCATGAGGTGATGATTCCTACGGAAGAAGAAAAATCCAGAATGGATTTTGAAGAAATTCCGGCGGTTAATCCCGAAACGGAAGACGGCAACTTCGTGGTAAATCCGAGCTTTGAACGCGATTACGGATGGGTGACCTTTGGAGGCGGTGAAATTCAATATTCGGATGACTGTATTGACGGTGAACGTTCTCTGATTCTATCAGTCACACAAAAAGGGATTAAGTCAAGAAGCTTGATTGCGATAGAACCTAATACTACCTATACGGTCAGCGTTTGGGTAAAGGGGAATGCGGATATGCAATGTGCGCTTTTTGACGGAGACGGCGTGTGGATAAAAGGTCAATATGCCAAATTCGGGAACAGCGGTCAGAGCCGTAACGACGATGAGTGGGTTCAGCTGAAGGGAACTTTAACAAATAAAAATAAAAACGTTGCCTTTATCGATATCGAAGTGGTAAATGTGAATACTGGGGATATTGATATCTTAGTGGATATGGCGGAAATCCGGAAACTTGAAGATAAGGAATCGGAGGAAAGCACTGCGGATACAGCAGAAAGCGATGTCGATACGAAGGAGCCTGTTTCTTCTGAAAGCGGTTTGACCGATTCTGATGAAAATAAGCCGAACAAAATCGTTTGGATTATTGTGGCGTCGGTTATAATCATATCGGTAATTGTTGCTGTTACTGTGTATAAAGCTTCCGATAAAAGAAAAAAAGCCGACAAGAAATAATGAACTGAGAAATTATACTACATGCAAGGATACTTTATCGGTATCATACATCAGCGGATATCGATGGATTCTGAGAAGGAGAAGATTGTATGGAAATTTTAAAATATCGTGAAAATACACCAGACTATGAAAATATTGTAAAAGCCGCCAATAACCAGTGGGTAGATCATATTCCGCTCTATGAACACATTATCGGTCCGAAGGTTATGGAGGAAATTACGGGTAACCGCCCTCATGACATTATGTTTTCCAAAGATATGAGTGAAAGCCGCGAAGGATTTCGCCAATATTGGGATTTTTGGAAGACGATGGGATATGATACTGCTTCAATGGAATTTTTATTAACCGGAGCATTGATCAACGGCGGCGCATTAGGTGATCACAAGGAAGGCTGTATTAAAGACCGCAGCGATTTTGAACAGTATCCGTGGGATGAAGTACCTCAGCGCTTTTTTGAAATGTATGATCCTTATATTCGCAACTTTGAGGCGACACGTCCTGCCGGCATGAAGGGAATCGGAGGAGTAGGAAACGGTCTGTTTGAAGCTGTTCAGGATCTTGTGGGATATATAGATCTCTGTTACATAGAAGCGGATGATGAGGACCTTTACGCGGATATCTTCAAAGCGATGGGAAATGTGGAATATACGATATGGGATCGCTTTATGACCGAATACAGTGACACGTTTTGTCTGATGCGTTTCGGAGATGATTTAGGCTTCAAACAGCAAACTCTGATTTCCCCCGACGATATTCGTACCCACATCATTCCGGTTTATAAAAAAATTGTCGATCGCGTCCATAAAGCGAATAAACCCTTTCTGCTTCATTCCTGTGGTTATATTTTTGATGTGATGGATGATCTGATTCAGACGGTTGGAATCAATGCAAAACATTCCAATGAAGATCAGATAGCGCATTTCTCCGTGTGGGTTGACCGTTACGGAGA
Organism: uncultured Eubacteriales bacterium; assembly: GCA_900556615.1. GTDB lineage: Bacteria > Bacillota > Clostridia > Oscillospirales > CAG-272 > Colimorpha_A. The sequence goes on along the minus strand of USPP01000018.1, from coordinate 4,878 downwards.
CCGTATCGGAAATTTCGGGGGGATTGATACCGATGTTTTGTGCCGAAACAGTCCGGGATATATCCGTGATTATATTCTTGATTGTCTTGAAAAAGTGAAGGGACATGGCGGTATAGCATTCAGCTCCGGCAATTCAATTCCTGATTATGTACCTACGGAAGGTTATCTTGCTATGATTGAAACGGTTCGTGAATGGCGCAGGGATAAATCGTCGTTTTAACATGAAATATCTACGAGCAATGAAACCCATTAAAAGTACAGTTTTATTGTAAGTTATTAAATAAGGCCACCTCTAAAAATTCACTGCCCCAATCCGGCTTGAGTTGTTTTCCGTTATTCGTCACAAAAATCCTTGACAGGTGGATATGCTGTCTGCGGAATTTTTGTTTAGACTGAGGAAAAAATCTCTCTGCCGTCTGTTAACATTGAATTTTTAGAGATACCCATAATTATTTTCCTTTCCAATATAAAAGGCGTCAATTTCAGTTATAACTCAACCGAAAACGACGCTTTTTTAGTATGATAGCTGACTGCGCTTTATTGCCGTATTTTATAATTTACCGTAAAGACGCCCACTTCTCGTAAATTCGATAAATATTGTTTGGGTTGGCTCCGATTCCGAATTCGCACTGAGCGATGCAGCCGCCGTTATTCCAAAACGCATTAAACACCTGCTGTACAGCCATGTCGATCTCTTCTGTCCCGGCGTATGGGATTAGATTTTGGCGGTCGATTTCTCCCCAGAATGTTATTTTTCCCTTATACTGCGAGAGCTTATCTATTCCCATACAGAAAATCTGGCAGTTTATGGCGTCCAATCTGAGTTCAATAAGCTTAGGAAGTATGCGTAAGATGTTTCCGTCTGAATGCATGAATATTTTTTTACCGTGAGAGTGCGCGATTTCGATATTCTCTTTATAAAGAGGCATAAATAATTTTTTCCATATTTTCGGATTAATGAGAAGATCGTTCTGCGATCCCCAATCATCCATTATATTGAGAGCATCTACATCGGTTTTTGCCCATTTTATTAACTGACGGCAATAAAAGTCATGCATTTTTTCAATAAATTGGAGCATACCGACCGGCGGATCCATTAAATCCATATAGAGATTTTCGGTACCGCGAATAAACTGTAGCTGCTCAAAGGGACGGGGACAGCACGATCCAAACAGAAATTTTTCCTTTTTGTTGGCACAGGAGGCGTTTATTTGCCAGATATCAAAAGAAAGTATCTCCTCCGGGATATGTATTTTGTCTGCGTCATTCCATTCGTCATCCTGTACCAACGGTTGCTTTGCTTCTCCCATTACGCCTTTATTGATGTTAATAAAAACACATCCCCATTCGTCGGTATACCCGCCGACGGCATGGGGGTCTCCCTTGATGATTGGCGTTTGCGTTAAGATAACCTCCGGATAATCAAAATCCCACTCAAAATCATTTGATAATTTCTTCATCATGTCGGGGTAATGATCCTGCGCCCATGGCAGCCACCATAGCTGTCGAGGGATACGTCCCTCGGTGTTTCGAAATTCAAGCGTACTTAAAACAAGCTCTTTTGAAGAAATCATACAGTTTACTTCATTACATATGGAGTGATATTTTAAAATTTTGTAAGCAGGCAGTCAGAACATCATATATTCCACATATTTGTTAACGAAGATGGGATTGTTTGAAAGCTCTGCCGTTTCGGCGGAATCTGCTAATGCACAGCTTTCTGTGATACGTTTTGTGTTTCCCAAAAGGATTGCCGCTCCGGCAAGGGCTGCATTTCCAAGAACTCGACCTGTGTGTATAAGAGCTTCGGGTAAAAGTCCGATTTTTCCGGCGTTTTTAAGATCAAGATAATTGCCGAATCCGCCTGCAATTGATAATTGACAGAGTTGGTCCGGCGTTATATCGGCTTGTTGAAGCAATGTCTCGATTCCCGCTCGTACAGCACTTTTGGCTAACTGTATCTGACGTATATCTTCCTGTGTGACGGAAACGGAATCGGTAAGGATATAGCTTCTCGTTCCGTCGCAGAGAAGACCGGTTTCATCTAAAAGCTCCATATCAAGCAGACAGGCAAGTATATCAACAATTCCGCTCCCGCATATACCTACAGCCGGAAAGTCTTCAATTGTATGAATATTTATTTGTCCGTTTGTTATATATGCGTGATCGATAGCACCCGGTGTTCCTTGCATTCCCTGTGACAAGTTTGCGCCTTCAAAGGCGGGACCTACAGCGGTTGAGCAGCAAATAAGCTTTCCCTTATGCCACAGGACAATCTCTCCGTTTGTACCGATGTCCGCCAGCATGGCTGTTTGATTTTCTTTACAGATGTCAGCGGTCAGGAGTGCTGTTGTGATATCTGCCCCAACAAAGGCAGATATACATCTCGGTAAATATACCTTTGCTTCCGGTGAGCAGGGCAGTTCAAGCTCACGCGAGGAAATAAAGGTTCCGAATTTTTCTCGCACTTGAAAGGGCGCGGAGGCAAGCGGTGCAGGCGATATTTTGTCCAAGAGGTACAGCATTGCCGTATTTCCGGTAATAACAAGACCGTCGATGTCATCGGAACGCCTGCCCACATCTTCGCACATTGATTTCAGCATATGTGAAATTGCATTTCTGATACAAAAGGCAAGCTCCCCATCGTTTCCCGAAAGAGCGGAATCGATTCGTGTAATGACGTCTGCACCAAAAGCCGATTGAGGATTCATCATAGCAGAGGAGGCGATTATTCCTTTTCGGTCATATAGATTGGCGGCTAATGTGGTCGTTCCGATATCAATTGCAGCGCCGATCTCGGAAAACATCGGTGAAGGCGCTTCCCATGGAATGATGGTATCCGTGCAGATCCGTGCTGCTTTTTCCGTCTGATAAAGTTTAACGGTTGAATTTCCTAACACTTTTGTGCAGCAGGCAAGGCGGATATTATTCTGAATTTCATCTTTTGACAGAAGGGATTTTTCCTCTTCTGTAAGAGGCGACAGATCCCCTTCGGCAAATATGCGGCATTTGCCGCATCGTCCGTGACCGCCGCAGGGAAGAGACAGATCCTGTTTTAACAGCTGAATCAACGGGGTTCCGGTTGGTGTTTCAACTTTTTTTTCGTTTATGGTAATGGTCGGCATATTATTTTTCCTCATTGAACAGTAAAGCTCCGAAATAGGTAACGGTATTTATGCCGTTTGTGTAATTCATACCCCCGGATTCGGCAAGCTGTGATACATTGATGCAGTAGCTTTCGAGTGATGGCATCGCAAGTGTCGGAAAGCGGCAGGGCTCGTTCGTACGCTTGGCGCATACCTTACAAACATGGCATCCTCCAGCTCCCAAATGAAGCTTTTTGGCAAAAGGAAGAGCTTCAAAAAAATCCGACAGTTTTTTTGCCATAGCGTTATGTTTATCAGCGGCTTCCATCATTCCTTCGAAATCATAGCTGTCCTCAAGCTTTCCTATGGTTTGGTATACCAAAATATGATTGAAAGTTTTTGCTTCGGCTATGAGTTCGGAAGAGTCCCCGGCATCAGGAGGGCACATCCAGCATTGACCGTAATTTCCGCAAGCGTTGGACTCGCACATTTTTCTGAAAGCCAGATCGAAGGAAAGCTCGCAGCTCGGTATTATTGCTGCTTTGAAGGCACCAAGCTCCCTTACCCTTTGGAGCAAAGTATCATAATTCATAAAAACTCCTTATTATTGCAATGAATGCCGGAAAACATAAGTTTACCGGCATAAAGATAGATCAAGTGTTGTAATATTCAAAGACAGCGCTGAAAAAGGCGTCAATGTTTTCCCAGGGAGAAGCGGGAGGAATATCGCAGCCCGAGGATATCAGAAAATTCGGATGATTGCAGTTTGCTTTCATAATGCGCAATGTGTCCTCTCTTACTTTTTCGGGGGTACCGTTGCGGAATGCCGACACAGGATCGACGTTACCCATCGTCAGTATATCGGATGGCATTCTGTCCAGAATCTCTGCCATATCCACGGCATTGCCGAAGTGATAAGCCGCCGCATTTGTTTCGAGTATCTCCGGTATCATGCGATTGACCGCATTACCGCAGTTATGATATATGATTATAAAATTTTCATCCTGAAGTGCTTCGGTCATCTGTTTAATATAAACAGATGAAAATTCTTTACAGAAATTTGGCGCAATAAGACCGGCTGCCGGTTCGGCAAGTACTACGCCGTGGGCGCCGATTTCCTTAAAAGCTTTTATATAGCTGAAAAGAAACTGTGTTACTTTTTTGAGTACGGCATGAACCATTTCCGGTTCTTCATAGCAATTAACCATGATATTTGTCATATCCATCAGACGTCCGGCAAGGGAAAAGGGTCCGATTACTCCGGCAAATACAGGACGGTCGGTGATGAGAGTGAGGGCCTTCTTCATTGCTTCCAGGCACACCCCGGTGCGACCGGCACCGACTTGAGGGACAGTCAGGAACTCTACGTCAGAAGCATCCTCCGCAGCTTTCAAAACAGCGCCTACAACGGTCGGTACTTCATTATCGGAAAAACGAATTTTTGCACCGAAGCACTCTGCTTCGACTGATAAATCCATCATGGATAACGCTGCGGCAGTATTGCAGCGCGCCGCAATCTTTGCCATTCCCTGTGCCATCAGCTCACTGTCGGAAACCAATTCTCTTACCGTGACACCTATTAATTGAGATGAAGGAAAGGATAGAATGGGCATAGCTTTACGGTTGACAGAGGTTATTTGCTCTTGAATCCAACTGTACATATTCATGAAAAATACCTTCTTTTAGTTCATCATACTGCCTTGCAAAGCTCCGCCGCAACCTCTGCGGCGCTTGCAGCGTCAGGAGTATATCTGTCAGCGCCGATTTGTTTAGCAAAAGCTTCTGTGACGGG
>USPP01000017.1 GCA_900556615.1 uncultured Eubacteriales bacterium | reverse complement strand
ACGAAAAATCCGGCGGCGCAACTGCACAACAATCATTGTGCGGTATTGCCTTAATCATGTTAGAGCGTGCTGCTTCTGTCAGCATCAACCGCAAGAAACAGCACGACCGAAAAATAATATTGGCCTTATATTGCATACATTACCGCTGTTTCCGCAGTGAGCGGGAAAGCCTCTTCACGGCAATAGCCGATACTGCTCCATGTAAAAAAGCGGTCCTAATCCTCCGGAAGTTTCTTAGACCGGAGAGGCACCTGAGAAAATGGTACGGTAAGAAGAACCACCTATTACAAAATGCTCTATAAGCGGCATTCCCAGCTTTGTAAACAACGTACAGTATTCGTTTGTAACCGTAATGTCATTTTCCGAGGGAACGGGATCCCCGTCAGGATGGTTGTGCGCAAGTATAAAGCAGGCGGCTTTCTTTGCAAAGCCCGTCTCCGCTATCTTCCTCACGGAAATATCGGAAGCAATCACCGAACCCGTGCTTATCACACATAGATCCGTCAGTTCCATACGGTTGTTGAAATAAAGTGCAAGCAGCTTTTCGCTTGTCTCTCCGACAAAATAGTTCACAAGAAAGTTTCCCAGCTTTTCATAATCGCCAAAGCCGGCATATCTGGTATCCTTATCCATGAGATATGCTCTTGCAAGCTTAGGAATAAGCTTAAGCAGAACCGCCGTATTTTCACTCACTCCTTTGCAATCGAGCAAGCTGTCATAATCTGCGTCAAACACAGCCGATAAAGAACCGAATTTATCTATCAGCTCATGTGCCAAAGCATTGGTATCCCTTCTCGGAACAGAATAAAAAAGAAGCAGTTCAAGAATATTATGATTTTGAAAATTTTCCAATCCCTCCTCTAAAAATCTTTCCTTAAGACGTTTTCTGTGATTTTCGTGAAGATTATTATATTCCGTATTCATTTTTATCCCAAATAGCCAAACAATTCAAGACCGCTTTATGAAACCGAGATGCAGACCTTAGTCAAAAAACAAGCATAAATCCCCGGTTCTGCCGCCTCAAACGGTAATATGCTTCCTTTCATCCATTTCTCGGATAAAACCAATTGCTTCAGAGAATCGCTGAAGCTATCGGCTATGCAAATTTCCGAGATTTTTTTAACGGCAAGGCAAAAAACGCAGGAATATAATTAAGGCAACACCGACGGGTTCACGGCTTGCGTCTTGACGGCATTGCCTTAATATTTCAAGTTTTTTAACAATGCCGGGCAATCAATCCGCCGGAAAGCTCCGTTGACAATTCATTCAGTGATTCCTTCATACCAACTCATTACATAACATAACGGCAAACTGGAAAAGCAACGCAGGAAAACAGTATTTATTTTCCATATGCTCCGGAGCCGTGAAAGGATGGTTTCATCATGAAAAAAATCATAAAAAAACTATGGCTTCCGATTCTTTTATCGGTTATACTTACAGCGGTTTTGTATATCCTTCCGGTAAACGGAGAGAGAGAAATATATGATAAGGTAATCAGACTTCACGTTATTGCAAATTCCGACAGCGAAAGGGATCAGGCGCTCAAACTGAAAGTAAGGGACGCCATACTCAAGAAAGTTTCCGCTTACACAGAAGGGTGTGCCGACAGAAATGAAGCGGAAGCAGAAATTGCCGCCCATACCGATGAGATAAAAACAGAAGCCGAAAAAACGCTTCGGGAAAACGGCTGTGAGCTTGCGGTAACCGTTAAGCTCGGAACAGAAAATTATCCGACGCGCGAATATGGTGATGTAAGGCTTCCGGCAGGCGACTACTGCTCTTTGCGCGTTATGATAGGGGAAGCCGAAGGACAAAATTGGTGGTGCGTACTATTTCCTCCGCTCTGCACCGGAGCGGCTTCAGCGTCTGAAGAGCTTATCAGCGCGGGTTTTACTCCCGATGAGGTAAGAATTCTGACCGACTCCGACAGCCCTGAATATATTCTCAAATTCAGAATACTTGAAATTCTCGAATCGCTGTTTTCCTAAGAAAACGAAAAATTTATGGCAATACCGCCGGATTTTGACGGTACAACTGCACAACAGGTATTGCCTTAACTTCAAATTGTCTTTAAGTTAACCGTGTCAAGGGGGTGCAATCCGAGCTTCTCGGCAAACTCCCTTGTTTTATTTTGCATATCTGTATTCAAAAGTGCTTCCGGCTGATGAGCATCACACCCGATTACAATATCATTTCCTACTTCCGCAGCTATCCTGAAAAATCTTTCTGTCGGATAGTGACGGTGATCAGACAGCCCCAGCATATTGATCTCAAGGGGAACCGAGAATTGTTTAGCGGCAAGACACAGTCTGGTCATTTCGGTATTAAACCACTGAATATCTCCGGTATAGTGATACATGTCCGGATGAGCAAGGTAGCTGAAAGCGCCGCTTGAAAGTCCTTCAATAACCTGGTCGACATAAAGCGTTAGTCTTGTACAGCTCGAGTCTGGCCGTCCTATCCAAATGTCCTCAGGCTCATTTATCAGACAATGCTGTCCCATAATCAAATATTCCGCCCCAAGTTCCCTGCATAAGGAGATAAGTCTGTTAAAAATATCCGGAAAATATTCCGCTTCAAAACCGATATGAATCTCGATATCGTTTTTATATTCCTCCGCCAGCCTTTTAAGCTTACTTACATACTCAACGGCTTCTTCAGGCGTCATTCTTATCCCCGACACATAGCTCCCGTCAAAAACCTGCGGCGCGTGATCCGAAAAGCCAAGAATTTTCATTCCGGCTTTTATTGCATTTTCTATATATTCCCTCTCATCGCCGGTTGCGTGATGACATCTCGGCGTATGCGTATGATAATTGGCAAACATCGCGCTTTTTCCTCTCTCAAGCACATTCATAATAAAGTATAATTATGGGTATCTCTAAAAATTTAATGTTCATAGACGGCAAAGAGATTTTTTCGTCAGTCAAAACAAAAATTCCGCAGACGGCGTATCCATCTGTCAATAATTTTTGTAACGAATGGCGAAAAACAGATCGATCCGGATTTGTACAGTGATTTTTAGAGGCGCCTTATATTGTATCACATTAAACCGATAAAATCAACAAAAAATAAACTCCCACGGCTCATTTTGCAAGAAATACATATTTCAGAAACATTGACAAATAGTTTATTGCATGATACAATTAATATGTTTTATTTTATTCTTCAATTTATCAAAAATTATTTTGATGGGTGGTTACGGCTATGAACGGCGATATCAAAAACATGGTGGCATTTAAACCTTCGCGAAAGGGCTATGACAAGTCAGATGTAAACAAATACATAGAAGAGATGAGCATACGTTTCACGTCCTCGGAAAAAGCGATGAAAGCCCGTATAAAAGAATTGGAGGATCGCCTTGCCGCCGTTGACCTCGCTGATTCGGAAAGGGCTGCGCTTGAAAGACTCGAACACGATAATATAGACCTACGCGCTGAAATAAAAAGGCTTACCGACGCTCTTGCGGCATCGGAAAGTCAAAAATCGAATGAAAGCAATACTTTTGAGGATCGGAAATACCGTGAAATAAGTGAAAAGCTTGGAAATATTATTTTAAAGGCAAATGTCGACGCCGAGCGCATCGTTGCGGAAGCAGAGACGGAAGCGGCACAGCGACTTTCCGAAGCTGAAAAAAATGCCGACGAAATTCGTCTTGACAGCGCCGTTTCAGCGCGGCTTATGACGTCGCAGGTAAGGGAGAAGCTGATTGCCATGACCGATGAATATATTTCCAATCTGAGAACTGTATCCGATGATTCAATCAGAGAGTATCGAAAATTGTATGAGGAACTGCAGGAAAAATTCGAAGCAATGGGAATGAAAACAAAAGAAAATGCCTCCATATCGCAGAGATCGGCAAATACAACTACACCGTCAGACATCCCCCGGTAAAACGGCAAGAATTTATTTCCTGAGTCTTATATAGTGCGGCAGAAACAAAGCAAACGGCAAATTACACGGTATTAAATATAAGTTATCTTATCGCTCTGATGAATCCGATGAAGGGAATATCCTTCGCCTTACACCGTGCGGCGAAGGTAAGCGGATATAGAATATAGAAAGCGACCGTTATCCAAAGCGCGGCCCCAACGATTTTCTTTACAACAAGAAAGACTCCTCCGATTACCGGTATCAAGGCAAGAAGTCCGAGTATTCCTCCAAGAATCAATCCGATAAGCAGACAAGCGATCTCTACCAGCAGGACAAGAAATCCCTGATTAGCCCAGTATCTTCCGTATCTTGATTCCGGCACCGAAACAAGAGGAATAAAGAACATAAGACCGGTACAGGCACAAATACACTCAAATCTGCACTTTTTCATATCGGGATATCGGAATTTATCAGTATAATCCCTGCCCTCAAAGCTGAGCCTCACAGTAATCCCCCTCCAAAATTTCTTACATAATTATACAACTGTTAAGCTGACTTGTCAACAATAATTTCCGAGGATGCGGAAGTACGGCAATAATACTATTAAAAAAATATCTTTACTTTTAAATAAAAATGTGATATAATAGTCATCGTGGTCGATATCCGCCCTTAGCTCAGCTGGATAGAGTATCAGATTCCGATTCTGAGGGTCACAGGTTCGAATCCTGCAGGGCGGGCCAAAGTGAAAAAGGTGACATTTTCGATTTTTCGAATATGTCGCCTTTTCATTTCCGTGAAAATATGTTAGAATAACTTATTAATAATATTTTTTGCGTGGTAATGAAATGCTTGATAGTATACCTTCTCAGTCAGAAATGATTGACTTGATTGGACAATCTTTGTATGAAGTATGGCGGAAATTATGCCTTGCTATTGAAGAAAAATACGAAATGGAGCGTCTGTGGAATACAGGCGGTAAAAAATAGATTTACGAGTATAAGTATCGTAGGGGCGGAAAAACACTTTGCTGCCTATACGCAAAAGATAATTGCGTAGGTTTCATGATTATCTTTGGAAAAGATGAAAGAACAAAAGTTGAGGAAATCAGAAGTAGTCTCTTAGATTCTGTTAACAAAAAATATGACGAAGCTGAAACATATCACGATGGGAAGTGGGTAATGTTTGAGCCAACAGACGCATCTGAATTTGCTGATTACATAAAGTTATTAGCTATCAAAAGAAAACCAAATCGCAAATGACAAATTCCTGTCTCTCGAGATGTGCCACTTCAAGCGATTAAGAACGGTTAGAAACTTATCATAGTTTAAAAACACAAAAACTGTGATTTTTGACCGTTTTTTCTTTTTGTACTATTCCGAGTAATAAGCACAACGAAAGAACGCACTTTTGTCTTATAGGTGCATTTTTGAGCAAAAGCCGGCTAAATCAAGAAAAATTACATATAAACCAGAGTCAAAACGGTCAAAAAGGCTGGTTTGGCCTCTTATTTTTTCACGCAAGAGTGAAAAATAATGCAAAAAGATGTAAAAATGTGCCATCAATGATTTACATTGATAAAAAAATATGATACAATTATATATGTACAAATTATGTATCGATATTTTTTCTAAAAAGGTACTTGTTATGAAAAAGATTATTGTTTTTATTTTGACGCTAACCTTATTGACTACTACATTAATTGGGTGCGGTAACCAAAGATTACTTGATGGAATGAATGGAAGAGATGCAGCAAAACTACTGCTTGCCAATGAACGTTTGGATTCACAACTTCTCAAAAATAATGGAAATATATTTGAAAACGGCGTTGAAGTTATGAACAATTTGGCAACGACGGCTATAAATAATATGACAGTCTCATATGCCAACGAAAACACTTATACCATCTCTAAGCTTTCGACTGTAAAAAAGCTTTCCACCGTACTGGAGGGTGAGCTTGGTGGAAAAGTCGAAATAAACGGAGACACGGTCGTATTTAGTGAGTTTGTAGAATATAACAATTCTTATGATTATTTTCAAAGCATCACGGAGAGCATCGTTTACTCTGCCGATGTATGTGCCCGCATGATTGACCACGTAAAAAAGAATGTAAGAGTCGTTGATAAGTGGATCTCGTTTGACAATTACCAATACTATCTGAATGTTGACGAAAATTCCGAGCTACTGTGTGAGCGCGATCTTATTTATGACACCGTGACGATCTGCAGACGTTACAAAAATGCTGACGGTGACGACGTATACGAAATGTACAGAGGCGGCGAGCTGTTCGAGGAACGAATGACTTATATCCCCGGCAAGAGATACGAGCGTTCCTTTATCAATGACGACGGCGAACACGCAGAAGACTACTTCGTAGCCGATAATGGCAAGGGCTATTGGGAGACATATACCGTAGGCGTCTTTCCTACGCATTACAATGTGTCCTATTTCGTTATGAAGCACGATATATGCTACGATGCGTTCTACGACCCTGCACAAAAATACATTTCAATGCTGAAGGTCATGAGTGCCGATAGGAAAACCGATATACTTTGGTTTGACGGAAACCGCGTGGATATTCAATTTTCAGGATTTGACGGAATCGAAAGCGTGGTGGCGCCCGCTGATTCAGTTGATTATATTTCGGGAGAATATGCAAACCTTTCGAACGGAGATAATGCGACCGTATATCTGGAAAACGGAAAAACACTCCGTTTCGGCGATCGTTTTTTAAACGACAGATTAGAGGTTCAAGCAATTCATACGACGTATATTGGAAGCGGCGTATATATCGGTGACATTTCTCTGTATGTGCCCGGAGATACTGACGCAGAATGTCTTGAAAATCTCAAAATCTTTTTGGATGAGATGGGCTTGCAATGTCGCCGCAATATTGACAGTGTGTTTAACGGTATAGACCGAGCATATGTTGAACTTGACAGCATCATACGGTATTACACATGGAACGGTGTTACAGTTGATACCGAAGAAGGTATTGCTCAGGCGATTGTAAAAGAAAAGACTCGCTTTAGCGATATGGTGGCATTATATGACGCCATAAAGAATGTCGAGGTATTAGACGGAAGCGATACTGACATTTTGGAATTGAATATCAAATTTGCAGAAATTACTCAAAACAGCTTTAATGACGTTATTGTTGACGCTATGAGCATATCAATAGGTAGTATGTCGCTAACTATTGAAGACACCACGCTTTACGTAAAGGATGAGCCTTACAAGATAATGCTTGCTTTAGCAGATGTAAATGGAAAGCTGGTTCATCTCGATATAGAGAATACGGCTTCTACAAAATATGCTGACGAAAAGACTTTCACAGTAACTGCCTCGGATTTGGCATTTACGCTTCCAACGCTTTCAGAGGGGAATTACGTGCTTGTGGCTTATATTGCCACATCTGATAACATTCGTTCGTCGGCACACGCAACCGTCGTAGTCAACGAAATCACGAACATGCCCCTGGTTGTTGATAACAGATCTGTATCCGCTTCAAAGGATCAAAACGGAGCATTGATACTAACCTATGCACAAGCACAAGATTTTACATTAACGCTGACCTCAGAAGAGCGCCTGGATTACGAGGCATTCAAAAATACCGTATCCAAAATGGTATTTGAATATGGAACTCCTTCAAGCATCTTAGAGCTTGTATCTGGCAACACCTACACAGCACTTACAGGAAACGAAACAGAGATCGCTAACGGAATTTATCGTATTGCCTATGAAGTGAAAAACGGAAATGATGTCCTTCAAGGTTATGTTTTTGTACAGTATTCTTGTCCATAATATTTGTGTGCTCCGAAACAGATATATCGACTCTAAAATTGATAGTAGTGCAAAATTGAACGAGTGAGTGGGAGTGGTAAATTCTCTATCCATGTTGACTTTTTCTTTGCCTTTACCTTGATTTTTGACCTTTTTCACCCGTTTATTGCACGAAAGAACGCACTTTTGTCTACCAAGACAAAGTGTGTTCTTTCTTCCTTTTCAGGGCAAAATCCAACTAAAACCACACAAAAGTACTATTTTCAAGGAAAAAACACACAAATGGAGCATCGCATCCATCAAATTGGTGGCCATGGCGCTCTTTTTTTATACTCCAAACGACAAAATCCGCGCTAATTTTAGGGTTTCTTTGCATAGCAAAGAAGTCGGAAAAGGTAGCGATCAACGGAAGATCAACGGAATTCGAAGTGAAAAAAACGCTATTTCGCAAAAGAGTAACAGTTTTGTGCGCCTTATTCCTTTACTTTTGACGAAAAATGTAGTATGATATAAAATGTATAGTTGTAAGTAGATTTCGCATCTATTTTGCCGGGAGGAAGCAATATTATGGATTTAAAAGATAAAATCACAGCATTATTGATAAGTAACCCTCACGGACTTAAAGCGGCTACCATGGCGGCTAAAATTGGCGTAACGAGGCACGAGATAAACAGTTTTCTTTATTCTCACAATAACGTTTTTCAAATTGATGAAAATTATATCTGGACGTTAAAAAATAGCGCTCCGATTAGTGCCAACACCGCAGTAACACCAGAAAAAACAGCAAAGGTTGCAGAGAAAAGCGTTTCTAAAGCAAGCAAAATAACGACGAGAGCAAATACACATCAATACGCGTTTTGCTCTACGGTGGAAACCTTTTTATCCATGTCGGAGGCACAATGGATTTCTGATATGCAAGATGGATTCAACCAGTCGTTTAAACTGCCGCTTGGCAACATACAGATAGGTGTCTGGAGAGACTGTTTCCGTGTGCTTAAAGACGCACTTCCAAGATTTAATGCTGGTTACCCCAATTTCCATATTGTTTTTGAATACGCATTGCCCTATGAATCCGGCAGACGACCTGATGTAGTGCTGGTATCTAATGAATTCCTTATCATTTTGGAATTCAAGAAAAAGAATTCCGTGCTTCGCTCTGATATCGACCAAACCGCAGCATATTTGCGCGATATGGAAGAATATCATTACGAATCACGAAACAAGAATATTTTCGCACTGTTGGTCGTAACAGAAATGAAAGACCAATATTACAAAGAAGATACAATCTCAGTAGTTTCCGGAGATTTGCTTTACACGGGACTTGCTGACTGCGTAGCTGGAAGAACAACTGCATGTGACATCGATACTTGGCTTCATTCAAGATATGAGCCGCTGCCTACAATTGTTGAAGCAGCAAAAATGTTCGTAAAGAAAGAAGAATTGCCGAATATTCGCAGAATAAACAGTACATGTATTCCGCAGGCCATTGAATGTCTGAATGAAATAAGCGAATATGCAAAAAGCAACCGCAAGCATGTTGTAGCATTCGTAACCGGCGTGCCCGGAGCAGGAAAAACCTTCCTTGGCCTTAAATACGTTTATGATATTTGCAACGATTATGAAAATGTAAATTCGGTATACCTTTCCGGAAATGGTCCTCTCGTTTCTGTTCTTACTGATGCACTGCATAGCTCGGTGTTTGTAAAGGACCTTCACAAAGTGGTCATTCAATACATCACAAACGAAGCACCAGACTTCAATAATAACATCATCGTTTTTGATGAAGGACAGCGCGCCTGGGACAGAAAGCAAATGTCCGAAAAGCGCAACACCACAAAATCCGAGCCGGACATCATGATTGAACTTTGCACAAAACGTCTTGACTGGTGTGTTTTACTCGTCCTCGTCGGAGAGGGGCAGGAAATTCATAACGGAGAGAATTCTGGAATCGCACAATGGAATGCGGCAATTCAAAACTCCACTATGTCATGGGACGTTCTGTGTCCTGAAAAATTGGATAACGTGTTCGCAGACAGAAAAATACTGAACCTTCCAAACAGAAGCGCACTGAATTTGTCGCAATCCCTGCGCACTCACCTTGCAGGTGATGTCAGCAGCTTTGTAAATGCATTGATTTCAGGCGAAATTGAAAAAGCAAAGAGTTTAGCCAATAAAGTAAAAGCCGCAAGCTTCCCAATGTATGTTACAAGAAACCTTGACGCAGCAAAGGATTATTTGCGTCAGCGTTACGATGGCGAACCTACAAAACGCTATGGTATGATTGCCTCGTCTAAAGGTAACATATTAAGAAGACATGGCATGGACAATTCCTTTCAGGGCTCTGTAGGCATGTTTTATATTGGCAAGTGGTTTAACGCAGAGCCGGATGATAGAAGGTCTTGCTGCGCACTAACCTCAGTCGCAACAGAATTTAGCTGTCAAGGACTTGAAATCGACATGCCTCTTATTGGATGGGACAGCGACATGCAGTGGGATGGCCACAAATGGAAGAAATTTAAAACCACAGAACCAGAAGATAGTGATGCAAATACATATCGTAAAAATAGCTATCGCGTATTGCTTACTCGCGGAAGAGATGGATTTGTAATCTTTGTACCAAACGAAGAAACGCTTGACAGTGTGTATTACTTACTCAAAGAAGTCGGCGTAGATGGGCTCGAATAGATTAAGGAGTGATTAGTTGGAATCAAATTTAAGCATAAAACCTTTGGAATCGGTATCATAACCGAAATTGACGAAATTATTTTATTGATGATAAAAATTATATTATCGTAAAATTCTCGGTAAGACCAATTAGGCTTGTGTTTTCAGATTCCTTCGAAACAGATTTAAGGCAATATCGCTGGATGCACAGCTACTGCGCATATGCTTGCATCTGCGCAACAATCATTGTGCGATATTGCCTAAACAGCGGAAGACATAGCAGTACAGATCGAAATTCTTAGCATCATTGCCGATAAAAACCTGAGATTGAAAAAACGCGTGACGAATAAGCTGCGGCAAAAAAGGCAGAAAGGCTTCGCAAGGCGGCTGAAGCAGGCGCATACATAAACTAAAAAACAAAGCACAAAACTAACCCGCGAACAGTATGATGACCTCCGCCCAATCGAGTGGATACCATTCGATCCTGTAGATTAACTATCGGACGCTTTTTTAGTTTTTACCTTGTGTAGACAACTTTTCAACCGTTATCGTAGCATAAAAAGTCGACATTTTCGAGTAAATCAAAGGTGTCGGCTTTTCTTTTGTAAAATATTATGTTATAATAGTGTCGAAAAAGTATTACATTGAGGGAAAACAGCATGAGTTTTTTCAAAACCCCTTGACTTGCCGCCCAACCTGTGCTACTATTACAAAAGCAAAACAGCCTTCGAAAAGATCGGAGCATCACAGTTAACCGGAGGAAAAATCCTTGTTCGTATTCAATATTGATTTAAATAACACCGAGTTTTCAGAAAAAAAAATTATAGAATTTGCAGAAAGAAAAGCCGTTACTCAAAATATCTTAAAAGAATATGTCGTCACGACACTGCTTTGCGACCGGAATGTTCTCGCAGAGCTATGCGCTTCAGGAATCGTTCCGGGAGAAAGTCTTCGCCATGCGGCGCTTGAAGATATAAGGAAACTGTTTTCCTCCCTTTCCGAGGAGCACCGCTTTGACGGATATATTCCCTCCGTCAAAAGGAAGCTTCCTTTTCGCGAATACCAGAAATCACTTGAAAATATTGTTGACGCAGATACTGCTGAGGAACTGCTCCTCCGTATCATTTCTCATTACACGGCATTCGGATCCGGAGAAGTTGCCCAATATATCGCCTACCGCTGGGAACACGAACTTAAAGGAATAGATAACCCCGATAAATCCGAGCTTTCAAAGCTGTTTCGTGTGGAACGGCAAAAGCAGGAGCTTGTTCATAATACTCTTAACTTCCTGGACAACCGTCCGGCAAATAACGTCCTTCTTTACGGTAACAGCGGATGCGGAAAATCCTCTATGGTAAAAGCGCTTCTGAATGAATATTATTCCCGCGGTCTTCGCATGGTTCAGATTAATAAGGAATATCTAACGGAACTGCCCCTTCTCATAACCGAACTTAAGGAACGAAGCTTTCGCTATATTGTATTTATGGATGATTTGTCCTTTGAGGATTTTGAAACAGAATATAAATATTTGAAGGCTGTAATAGAAGGCGGTCTTAAACCAAAACCGG
>USPP01000016.1 GCA_900556615.1 uncultured Eubacteriales bacterium | reverse complement strand
GCTTTAAAAGCTGCCCGGAAATCGGGGGTAAACAGTTATATAAATGTTGAATCGGAAGGATATATCGGTGCGGTACTCGGTCTGCCTGTCGGAATCATGTCTTATGACACCGAAATGCAGGTATACCTAAGATGGCAGCAGGAAGCTCCCGTATTCGGTACAGAACAGGCAGAATACGATTGTTCGGAAGATATGCTGATCGACACCTATTATTTTGAAAAAGAACTGTTTCCGGGCTGGTTTGAGTGCGCAAATAAACTCCTTAGCGAAACAGCGCCCGCCGTCATGTCCCGCGGATGCAGTCTTCCCCAGGTAAACACAGGCAGTAATGGGATAATTCCGTTTATCGCCGCTTCAAAAAATCCCGTTACAGGTACTTTTTCAATCGGTGCCTTTTCAAGAACAATAGATCCTAACACAGGCATCAACGGGAATGCAAACGTCAGTGCAGAGGTCGGAGCTTCAGATACGAAGATCGGAATATTCGGCGTATTCGGAAAACTTACCCTGACCTTTGACGAAGATATCTCCGGTTATTCCGTATACGGAAAAGACATTCTCTCCGACGAACTGCGCGATATAACAGGATTAGTCTCGATCAGTTCCAATACACTCACCATTGACGGAACGGTAATCAGAACCGTCGGAAAAGAGGCACGTAAAACCAACGACTCTTCCCTGCCGGCAATGATGATTGTTTTAAAGCCTGCTGAGTAACTCTGATTTTTATTTCAAATTGTGTTTTTAGCCGATTGTAAAAATCAACGATTTATAATAAAATTCCTTTTTTCGACGACTATGCTGACGAAAAGACGCCTTTAAGACGAGCAAAGCGGGTCTGCGCACCGAGGGGATCAGCAAAAATCCTCGATTTTTGCCGGCGACGATAAGCGCGCATCTCCCATGCCATGCGCTTATCAATTGTAAAACACAGTTTTACGGCAATACCGCCGAGTACACAGCTAACGCCTTTATTGCGCATTTGTTTGCAGCGTTTCCGTTATACTTCACAAAATTCATCGGCAGAGGAGTCGCTCTTGCCTCCTCAATTTGTTTTGTCTGACAAAAAATCTGGCGGCGCAACTGCACAATAATCATTGTGCGGTATTGCCTTAAAATTGGCAAAATTGTGTTTTTAAAAGGAGAAAAACAAAAAATATGGTAAAAAAGTTTTTTAAAAGCAGCCTTCTCACGCTTCTCTTCGTTACTGCCTTACTCGGATTTGTCGCCTGTTCATCAAGCGACACCGAAACAGCAACCGCAAATACTACTTCAGCCACTGAATCTGCCTCGGGCAAAACAACCACCGAAGAACCTTCTTTCCCCGTCAGAACAGAAGATCCCACCTTTAACGGAATATGCTTTGCCATGACCGGCGCCTATTCCCGAAAGCTCAACATGGATAAGCTTATGGATCTTATAGAAATCATGAACGTACACAGTATGCGCAATTGGATGCATGCAACCACCATACTGTCAAAAGATATGACAATAAAGGAAACAGCGGTAAACCGCCAGAAAGAATGGATAAAAAAGCTCAATGACCACGGCGTAACCAAAATCATCGGCATGAGTCACTACTGGTTCTGGCCGGAAAAATATAACGTTACCGATAAATCTGCCGCCCCTTATAGAGATAAAAGTGAAGGATCGAAATTTAACGAATGGATTACTCTCTATGAAGAAACCTGGTATACGCTTGCAAGCATCTTTCCGGAGATTGGCTATTGGGAAATCGGCAACGAGTTCAATATGGATATTTTTCTGCATCCGGAAGATTATTACAGTACCGGAATCAAATTTACTCTTGACGAAAAGGCAGAGCTTGTTACAGAAATGTGTTTTGCCGCCTCATCGGGTATTCACAGAGCCAATCCCGAAGCAATTGTAATATTCCCCGGAATGGCTCCTGAAGGCGGATTTACCATCATGAGAAAATTCTTAAGACGTGTGTACGAAAACATTGCAAGCGGAGAATTCGGAAACGGAAGCACCGATCCCGACGATTATTTCGGTGCAGTTGCCTGGCACTGCTATGTCCTGAATGAAAGATTCAATATAGACAACTGGGTAGACTATAACAATTCGGTCTATGAAATTATGGAGATATACGGCGACGCCGATAAAAAGGTGTTTCTCACTGAATACGGATTTTCCGACGACGGAGATGAGAAAACCGATACAAAACAGGCTGAATATCTCGAACAGATATATGATGCCGTCTACAACCGTATGCTCTACGTAGATTCGATATACCCTTTCCGTCTCGTAGAGGACAATACCAAACTTGGAATTGACGATATAGAAGTATATTACGGAATGTTTCGGGTATTTGATCAGGAATCCTTCGGAGCAAAAGAAAAGGCAAAAGCTGTATGCAAAACCTATGGAGGAAACCTCTCTTCACTTGATAAATATATAGGAAACAATAGCGTTTATCCGACAAATATAAACAATAAGTAATATTCTGGTCAAAGACAAGAAACTGCCTCAGACGAGCTGATTTTATCTTTGGGGAGCTTATTTTGTAAAATTCGCCATTAAGGAATCACTGAATCAATCGCCAACAGATCTTTCGGACAGATTGATTGCCCAGCATCGTTAAAAAACCTTGAAATAAGAAGGCAATACCGCCGAGTTCTGACGGTGTTGCCTTAACCATATCTGCACTTTTTTGCCTTGCCGTTCAATAAATCATCTCAGAAATCTGCATAGTCGATTGATTCAGCGATTCCTTAAATTTTTATTCTACGAAAGCTATCGCGTCCCGCTGAAAAAAATAAAAAAATTATCCATTCCCAACATCTGAAAAATATTCAGGGCTGCCGTCCGTGAACTTACTCACATACGGCAGCCCCCCGTTTCGGAAAATATCTTTTATAACAAAAAGACGTTTTAACGCGTACAAAGTATCGGAGACATCTTTATTAAGGAAATACCGCACAATGATTGTTGAGCAGTTGCGCCGCCAGATTTTTTTCGTCAGACGATACAAATTGAGGAAACAAGAGTGGACTCCTCTGCCGACGAAATTGGTGAAGTATGACGGAAAGATGCAAGCATATCGCAACAAAGGCGTTAACCGTGCATTGTGAGTATCGCCTTAATATAGCTGATTCTCCTCAACGCTGCCAATATATTCCCCGTTTTGTATCAGAAAAAAGCCCATATTGTTCTCCAATCTTAATGCCTTTAGGTATATTTCTGAAACATCGATGACTGTGAAATCGCCAAATTCCGGATGAAGCTCATCTGCGCCCGAAACAAGAGTGACAAGATTATATTTTTCCTTAAGCCTATCTTTTCGGCTATACACACGCTGAAGCATTTCTGCACATTTTCCACAGGACGGCTTATATGCGATAAGCAAAGTATCGCCGGAAAAAGATTCCTCATTTTCGGATATCAAAAATCCGGTAATCTTTCTGCGAAGCTCTTCCTTATCGCAATCAGACGCCATCTCGGCAGCTGCACCTGCAAATGATGATCCGAAGGTTCCGAGAATTTTCCCGTCTTTATCGGTAAGGAAAATCTGAACTTCTTCTTTAAAAATGCTTTTTGAATTGCAGTAATACCAATCTGTTTTGTCATCGGCAAAGACTTCTTTCATCTCGTCGGGAATCTGCTCTTTAAATACCGCGATCACATGAACCGTATCTCCGAAAATTTCTGTAAGCTTATAAGCAGCCTCGCTCTTGTATCCGCTGTCATCGGGAAAAAACATCAAAAGCTTTTTCTCTCCTTCGATATCCGAAATTCCCGATTCCTTTCCATCCTCCGAGAACAGCCGCAAAGACGAAATTCGATTTTTGTTAGAAAATTTGTCCGAACACGATCCGAGAGAAAAAAGCATAAAAATCATCAGTACAATCGGAAGCAGACTCCTTCTCATTACCTTATCCCACCGCTTTAATCAGCACCACTCCGTGTGCGGGCACCGGGGCAGTATATTCATCTTTATAAATTCCCTTGTCCTTGTGTTCCCACAAATCCCTTATACTGCAAACAGAGGGAAGATCCGCGTCAGCAAAGCGCGCCGTTATTTCTGCCGCTTCTTCGCTTCGGTTAAATAACATCACAGCACGCGATTTTTTGCCGTTATCATCAACAAGCACTTTTTTCCATACCTGAAGTCCCGGTTTATCCTCGCTCACCTTCACAGCCTGATGACAAACCGGATCCTGATTAATGGCAATGACCTCGGCATTACTGATGATTTCGAGCGTTCTGTCATCTATATTCGGAAGATCAACCGAAAGCATCAAGGGGGACGCTTCCATACAGAAAATTGTAAAATATGATACGTTTTCGACATCACTGAGTCCGCCGGTAAGCATGAGCGCATCCATATCATTAAAACCGCCCGGTTTGGTATTCTCCGGCCTGCGGCAATTCATATCAAAGGTTTTCATAAGATTATAATCGGTTGAATCCCAATATACAGTAGGAACCGCGGCGGATACATCGGGAGAAGTCCGGCAGAAGTTTCCGACAGAAGTACCCCAATCAACGCTTCCAAAATCTCCCGCACAGCAAACATGATAAACCATCGGTCGCGAAGCTTTCGCTATGCACTCTCCGACTGCTCTGTACGCAGCTTCGTAGCTCGGATAATCCACACACCCGCCTCCGGCATCAACCTTTACAAGATCAGCATCCCATGAAGCAAACCGATCCATATCCTGCTGATATCTTCCATAGCTTCCCTCTTCGTTTCCGACTCCGATTTTATCGGTATAATACCCGATCTTCAAGCCTCTTTCATGAAGATAATCCGCAAGCGCTTTCATTCCGTTCGGAAACTTCTGGGGATCAGGCAAAAGATCACCCTTTTCATCTCTTGTAGGATATCCCTTCCCGTTCACGCACCAGCCGTAATCGATCTGAATATATCGGTATCCGAGATCGGCAAGTCCCGTGCTTACGAGCTTGTCGGCTATCGCCTTAATTAAATTCTCGTCAAATCTGTCGGTATAATAATACCATGTGTTGAACCCCATAGGAGGAGTTCTTGAAAGTCCGTTATCCATTTTGTTTCTCCTGAAATTTTATTTATGTTTTCTCTTAATGAAAAGAAGTAAAACAACAACTACTATTATCGCTGCAACAGCGGCGGTTATGTATATAAACAATCTGCTTTTTTGTTCCGAGGGCTTCGGAATCTCCGTTGTAGCCTCACCTGAGGAAGCTGATATGATCTCCGACGAACCGGCGGTAGTTTCCTGTATGTCGCCCGCCTGTTCTGTAACCTTTAAAAGAACGACGCCGTGGGAAGGAACCGATGCACTGTACTCTCCGTCATAAATACCCTTATCCTCATGTTCCCAGAGGTCTCTTACAAGACAATCACCCTCAAGACCGATATCGGACCAATTCACCGATATTTCAGCCGTATCGGATGTCCTGTTAAAGAGCATTACCGCTCTCACCCTGTGACCGTTTTCATCGCTCTGAACTTTATTATACACCTGAAGTCCGGAAACATCCTCTCTTACAAGTCTTGCGGAATGGCAAAGCGGATCCTGATTTACGGCAATAGCTTCCTCATTGCTGATAATGGCAAGCGTTTCATCGCTTATATTCGGAATATCCACCGCCAGCATAAGCGTCGAGGGAGCAATACAAAACAAAGTAAAATAGGATTTATTCTCCTCTGCGGTCAGTCCGTTATTTTCAAGCATCAGCGTATCCATATCAAAATAGCAGCCCGGCTTTGAATTTTCCGGATAAGCCATAGCCATATCAAAGGATTTCAGTACACCGTATGTTTCATCTTCCCAAAGAACCTTCGGAATCGACGCCGAAATATCCTGACAGGTACGGTAATACATAAACGGAATTCTGTTCCCGACATAATCATCAGCCATTCCCGATATAAATTCCGTAACACCGTATCCGCCGCCGCAGCAAATATTAATCGCAACGGAATTATCGGTATCGGCATTTTTCAAGCAATCGAGAACAGCCCGATATGCTTCGTTATGGTCGGCATAATCAACATGCCCTCCGCAGCTGTCGATTTTTATGAGATCGGCGTCCCATTTGAGAAACTGTTCAATATCCTGCTGATAATAGCCATAGCTTCCTATACCGTTGCCGCATCCCGAAACACCAAGATCGGTATAATACCCGATTTTAAATCCCCGCTTGTGAAGATAATTGGCAAGAGCTATCATTGAACTGAATTTATTCGGATCCGGCACCATATTACCGTTCTCGTCCCGAATCGCATATCCCCGATCCTCAGCGCACCAGCCCCAATCGATCTGAATATACTGATATCCGAGTTCGCGAAGTCCTTTTTTCTCCATAGCTTTCACCAGCTCCTTGATGGTATTCTCTGTAAAGCCGTCAAGATAAGTATACCATGTATTAAAGCCCATCGGCGGAGCCGTTATTCCTGAGCCTGCGCTTTCACTTTTCTCTTCAGCGAATACGGAAGGAACAGCTACCGCGCATAGTACGGTAAAAAACACAATCACTCCGGACAGAATTGATTTATAACGCTTTTTCATACCTTTTCTCCTCTTTACATCTCGAAGCTCCCAGCCCTCGTTTTACAATATGCTTTCGATAAATTATGTTATATGCTGAAATTTTATCACAGTGGAAAGCACGTTTTATTGTAATATAGTTTTGTTTTTATGTATAATCGGACAGTTAACTGTAAAAAACAAAAGTAATCATTTTTTCTCTTGATTTTTTTTATAATTCGGTGTATTATATTACTTAATTGACTGTAATATCGTGTGGAGGCAAAGATATGGAATACCCCAAAACTCTGTTCGACGGCACAGACACTCCCTGGAGATATAGTGATAAAAGATGCGGCAGAACGCTTCTTGTTCAACATCATTTACTGACCGATTATTCGATCGGCATGCATGCTCACGATTATTATGAAATCAATATCATTCTCGGCGGCAAAGGCGCCCATTATTACAGCGGACATATTTTTGAAGTAAGCGAAGGAGACGTTTTCGTGATTCCTCCTAAAATTAAGCACGGATATTGGAACTGCGGAGAGCTTGTCGTTTATCATATCATCCTTCATACCGATTTTTTCAAAAAATATGAATCGGATCTGATAAGCATGCCCGGATACTTTGCTCTCTTCGATATTGCCCCTCAAATACGGGAATTTGCCGGTGTATCACGCTTCTTAAAATTCCGCGACAACGAGTACAGTGAGATATACGAGATAATCGAAAGCGCCGCCAAAATAAATATAAAGGAAGAACTGACCGTGCACGATGCTATCGGATTAAATATCAATGCTTTATACCTGATAACAAAGTTAACTGCATTTTTTTGCCGGGAATATTCTCCGGAAACCGAGAATGTAAGCGACAGCGACAGTATGCTGTTTACCCGCGCTGTCGAGAAAATTTACCGGGATTACGATCAAAAGCTTGATATCAATGAGCTGGCTTCAGAGCTTCATATTTCACGAAGCACATATTATCTTCTGTTCAAAAAGTTTTCCGGTAAAACCCCCGGAGATTTTATTACCGACCACAGAATATCCAAAGCCATGTCGCTTCTTCTGACCACCGATCAATCCGTAACATCCATAGCTATCCAAACAGGCTTTTTTGACGCTTCCCATTTTATACACACCTTTGAAAAAAATGTCGGAGTATCACCGAAGGAATACAGAACTACCGGAACAGGCAGTAAACAATAAAGACAAGACAAGTTTCATTACTTAATTCTCTTTTGCTTTTCATTTTTGAGTGAGCGGACCGTCTTTATCACACATCAAAAAGGTATTTTCCTGCACAAAGCAAAAGCTTTTGGCATCCTCCTGTGACTTGCTGGCGGCTACCAGTATAAAACAACCGCGGGCTGTCGCTTTAACACGACAGCCCACCCGAAAAATTTCTATAAAGAAAATGAAACAATGATTTTGCCCTATAAAATCATCCGTTTTTGGTTATCACAGATGATACAAGCTCGTCCAAGGACTCCTGTGCCGCTTCAAGATTTGCCTGATAGAAAGAGGCGAAATCTCCTCCTGCCTGACAAAGATGGAAGCCAGGAAGATTGAAATTTCCGGCTCTGCCCGTAAAATAGGCAAGGTCAAATACTCTCGAACCTCTTATAATATCAAGCATTTGCTTTGAAATATCATCGTCCGTATATTTTATCTGAAGCGTCGTCTCATAAAACGCGGGAATAACTTCGTTGTGTCCCTCTATAGTAAGAGCTTCAAGTATCATACTGGTTCTGTCAACGTTTGGCGCATTATAGGGAACTATAATCGAATGGATCCCCGCGTCCGCAGTTGAATTGTATTCGCCCACCTGCTCGTCAAACATCGGATACGGTACTACTCCCCAATCACTTTTATCGCGAAGCAATTCAAGATTCATAATATAGGTATCGATCATAACGACCTTATCCTCGATAAAATCTGCACAGCTTTTATCAAAGTTTGCCTGATCCGTCATGATCTTAAAGCCATCCTGATTCATCATATCAAAAAATTTTGTAAAGAGATCGACTGTTCTCTCGTTGTTCAGAGCGATATACGGCATATCCTCGCTGTCTTTCCCTATAGTACGGCTTCCGCAGGTCCAGAGAAATCCGACCGTACCTCCGTATATCGTAGTTTCATAACCCATGCGGTCGGTACCGAAGTCAATTCTTCCGTCTCCGTCAAGATCGTACTTGGTCTGTGAAGCAATCTGATAAAACTTATCAAAGGTCCATGTTTTGTCCAAAACATCCTGATAAGGATATTCAATGCTGTTGTCAGAAAGAATTTTTTTATTGAAAACAATTCCGACCGTATCGCCGAGCAGCATCCAGCTGTTATCGCCCATCATGGTATATATTTTGTTTCCGATAGACAGGCATTCTGCCGCTCCCTGATCCCACCATTCCTGATCGAGATAATTATATTTCATGTTTTCTGTCCATTCAAGGGCATATCCTTCTATGATATATGTTCCCCAGGCAATATGAGAGTGAGGCATGATGATGTCATAATCACTGTCCCCGGCAGCTACCGAATCAAGCGCCATCATTCCCGCCCAGTCTCCGCTGATCACATACGGTTCGAGAACAATATCATAATACTCCATTACCTTTTGAGCCCGGTTATACTTTGCAACCTCAAGCTGATCGGTTGCTTCCCGATCAAACGACATATCGCGCACCATATTTTGAAGGTCCCTGTATGTCATTACAAAAGTATAACCCTCATAATCAATTTTGGGAAGGATCTTTATATCGGATTCAAGTACTGTGTTCCCTTCACCGGATACGCTCTCGCTTCCTTTTGAATCACTTTCCGACGGCTCTCCGGGATTTTCGCAGGATACGGCAGCGAAAACGCACATTACGGTCAGAAATGCAAGCAGTATAGAAACTACCTTCTTTTTCATAGAAAGTTCCTTTCTGATTTTTCAGATTTCATTGAAATTAGTATGATTTCTTTTTACCGATAACAACGCCCACACACACCGCCGACACTGCAAGAACAACGGCGGATACTGTAAATGCGTCTGCTGTAGGAGGAGCAACCGGATCCGTTATATTATAATAAGCTTTTGCTTCTTCTTTTGTTGCAAAAAATCCCATTTCGGTTACATAAATGTCGGAAGGGACGTTTTCAGCACACCAACCGAAGAGGAAGGGGGTTGCATCATAGCAAACAGCTTCGCTCAGCGTAATAATCTGCGTGGTATAACCGTCTTTGCTCGCAGGGAGAGTAAACGAACAATAATCCTCAGCTTTCCAACCGGCAGGAGCGGTGTTCCAAATCGTTTCGGAAGGAGCAAATTTTACAGCCAGCGTTGCTTCGGAGTCTGTTTTATAGGTAATAGTGAAGCATTTCAGCTTGCTTGTGACGAAGGTTCCTTCTTCAGCCTCAATCCCAGCGGCATTTCCGTAGGCAATAGAAAGCTCTACTCCGTTTCCGGCTCCGGCAGTAATACCGCCCTTAATCTTTACACATCCGTCAGCCGCTTCAAGATAACTGCCTAATCCCCATTGAAAAATGGAACCGGCGGCAAAAACCTCGCTTGCCTTGTCAGTTTTTACCACAAGGTAATGATCCTTGCTTGTAACAATCTGAGTATCCTTCAGTCCCTCGGCAGAAACGCCGATTGCCATAACGAATACCGTAAGAATAGCCAAGAGTAACGCAATGATTTTTTTCATTTTCATATTCCTCCAAAATATTATTTGTATATTTATTATATCCGTATTGCCTTTTCTTTGGATTGTATAATTATCTTGACTAATTGTAAAAAAGTCAATATTTACAAAAAAAACATTCGCGCTTGGCAAAAAGAGATACTTTTATACTGAATTTTTATTACCCTTGAGAAAGAAAACGCGGGGCGCGCCCATAGAAAGGTTTTGACATCTGATTTTACAACATAACAAAACATTCATACAATATTGAATTATTTCAATGTGATATAATATTTTCAGGACGCAGTATTTTACTGACTGCGCAATAATAATCTAAGGGGTTATAAATATGAAACCGCTATCGCTTAACCGTGTAACCGTAAAAGGTGAGCTCAGGACAAGACTTTTAAAAAACTTCAGCCGTATGCACGACAAAATTTACCGTGCAGGAATTGCCGGACTGCCTCCATATTGCTGCATAGGCTGGCCGGGCGATTGGGAGGGACGCGCTATGCTTGCGCTCACACTGGACAGTGAAGCATTAAAAAGTGAAGCCGCCACTCTTGAACCGCTTATCAATTGGATCTATGAGATTATGAACGATGAGGGCTACAGAAGTGAGCCGAACGACAAACTCAATCTGAATGATATTAACGAACAAATGCATTCGGCGCAAAACTGGATGCTCAGAGCCTTCATGGAAACATACCGGATAACCGGAGAGGAAAAATATCTTGATACGGCTGAGCAAATGATAAAAGCTCTATACCTTCCCGTGACGGAGCACCTTAAAAACTATCCCCGTACAAAAGAAGACCGAGTTGCCGCCTCGGATTACGCGGTAATCGGTCACACCAGCGGCAGATTCAAAGAATGGCGTCTTTCCTCTGATATCGGCTGTATTTTTATGTCCTTTGACGCGCTCGGTCAGGCATGGGAAATGATAAATAAGGAACCGCTGAAAACTCAAATAGGAGAATACATCGATGCCCTTCTTGATGCTTTCCGCAGTGTTGATTATGTCGGTTCAGGGCTCCAGACACATGCAACTCTTACCTGTATGAGAGGTCTTATGAGAGTATATAATATCAAGAAGGATCCTTCTCTTTTGGCTACAATTGTCAAATATTTTGACGATTATGAAAAGTACGGCATGACAGTGAATTATGAAAACCGGAACGGATTCCGTATTCCCGGACATACCGAGCCCTGCGGAATCGTCGACTCATATATGCTCGCATGTCAGCTTTGGGAGGTCACCGGGAAACGACATTATCTTGATATGTCACACAAAATATGGTGGAATGCGCTGATGCGCTCGCAGCGCGACAATGGCGGCATGGGCTGCGATACTACCGTAGAAGACGGAAGAGTCAAAGTCTACGATGCATTTTATGAAGCCTTCCATTGCTGTACTATGAGAGGGGCTGAGGGACTCGGCTATCCCGTCAGACATGCCGTATATGAAGACGAGTCCTCAATTTGTATTCCTTTTTATTTCGACTTTGACGCGAAGCTTTCCGGGGGAGAAGAAATATCGGTTCGCTCCTTATATCCGGAGGAAGGAAAGATATCTCTCACTGTCAATAAGGGAACCGGCAATCCTATTCTCACAAAGCTCTACATACCGGAATGGGCTGAAAACGTTCGGATAACCAAAAACGGAATAAATCAAGAATTTGCTATGGTTGATGAGTGTTTTGCCGCCTTCGACGGAAATTATACTGCCGGTGACATAATTGAGCTCTCTTTTGTTCAGCCGTTACGCAAAGTACCGTGCCATCGGTACGGTCA
>USPP01000015.1 GCA_900556615.1 uncultured Eubacteriales bacterium | reverse complement strand
TGATCTTTGACGGAACGATGATGTTATCTCCGACGAGCCCCAGCATCGTAAAGCCGCCGTAGCCCGTGCTGCCGTCAACACCGTTCGAAACGATACGTCTCCAGCCCCATTCGGTATTCCAGCTTTCAAGATCCGCCTTGCTGTACTTAACCCAGTACATGAGCGTCATTTGCTTAGAACCGGAAAGCTCGATTTTGTCGATAAAATCCGCGCCGTTGGCATCGGACGAGGCAACCAGCGCGCCCTCATAGTTAAAGGAAGCCGCCTTCCCGTATTTCCCGTTTGTCTGATTCACCGTACCCTTTGCAGAAAGTGAGTTTTTGTTTCCCGAAACATCTTTTCCCAGATTCCCGTCATCCTCAAAATTGTAAACCGCGATAGGAGAGGGAACTTCTCCCTCCGCAGCTACGGCAACCGAAAATGCCGATATCAGCATCATTGCTGCCGTGAAAATTGCCAATGCCTTTTTCATGTTTTTTCCTCCGTATAATTTATTTTTTATTTTTATGCAAACGCCGCACGACCGATTAACCGACGTCTACAATAAATTCCGCGCCGTTTGATTTTTCGATATCGTTTATGATGAAAGTAAGCTGAATTCTTCCGTCCCAGTTTTCGGGAGCGTCGCTGTCGAGAGCGATCCTATAAATACCGCTTCCTTCTCCGAGTGATTTGTAAAGATCATAGTCCCGACAGGTTCCGAGCGGAACGGCTCTTTTCCCGTCTATCCCGTTCAGCGCATAATAAACGCTTTTTCCGTATTCACCCTCTGCCGAATAGGAGACAATGATACCAAACATGGACTGCTCCGATTTTTTCTTAAGACCGTCCGAAACCGTCGTATCGAACGAAAGCTCCACGCCCCTCATGTCGTCAGGCGGTCCCGACGGAGGTCTCCGATGTCCCGCTTCCGAGAGAAGCCACAAAGCTCTTTGTGCTCACCCAGGCATAAGCGCCGCCGTCGCATCTTCCGTCATACCAATAGTCGGTTCTGACAACCTTATCCGCAAGCTCGCTTTTTCGTTCATGGGCATTCACCTCGGAATCTCTTTCATTGATCTCCACATATATCGCGCCATCCTCGGGAATCGTCACGGTATATTTCATGCTCTCCGTTTCGACATTCTGATACTCTCCGAGAAGAACCGGACTGTTGGAAGACACCTTGTTCTGCGGATTTCTTCTGTCAATCGTATAAACCTTTACATCGCAGACTTTAAAGTCAACTCCGTTGAGATCAAAGGTTACTGTGCTGTTTTCAAATGCGGTATCATATGCGATAAACGCCGCTCTTGTGTTCCCAACCGAGGCAAGAACCGTTACCCGATCGGTATCGGAAGATACCTTTACCGGCGCAACCGGAAGTCTTGCATACATCCACTGCGTATAATACGCCGGGGTACGCTCTCCGGTTTTGGGATTAATCAAAGCCTGCGCGTCCGATCCCTCAAGATTCCTGTCAAGCGCCGACGTCCATGAAACTCTTGTGATATCGGTAGCGTCAAGAAGCCGGGAATAGGTGTTCAGCACAAGTCTTACCATATCGTATCCTGAAGTAACGCTTGTATCAAGAGAAACATTGAACTCGTTCAAATGCTGCTGAACCGTAGCATAATCATCGCTTTTTTCAAGACAGTCTCTTGCTCCCGAAATATATTCCTCAAGCATTTTCATTCCGCCGTTTGAGCCATAGAAATGCCATGATACATAATCGGGAAGAATGCCTGCCGCAAGAGACTGCGTAAGAAAAGCGTCAAACTCTCCGTTTCTTGCTATCTTGTTCATCCATGCCGCCGAGACGCCTCCTATCAGCACATCGGAGTCCGCTTCCCGGATTCCCTTGGCGCCGCTTATATAAAGGTCGATATAGTCCTGCCAGCTTCCCATGAAATAAACACCGTCTTTTTCGGGATCGGAAATATAATAGTCCGGTTCATTCCACAGCTCCTGACGCTTGACATTCATGTCGTTATTTTTAAAATAGGAGGCTATGTTATAGCAAAGCTCGTTCCATTTTTCAAGATCCCCTACGCTTTTCCAAGCGTCTGAATCAATTCCGCCTCCGGTATAAACGGGGGAAGCAAAATAGATAAATTCTGCGTCAAGTCCGTTCGCTTTAAGCGCATCGGTTACTCCCTTTACCAGCTTGTATTCTTCATCGGTCGTCCCGTTTTTCAGCGGAGAATTTCCGATTTCCCGGCCGATTCCCCAATACCCCATGAAAAGGTCAGTACGTATCGTCTCCGGGAGAAGCTCCGCTATGTCGGATATTCTTCCGAGATTTTTGGTATCAAGCTGAGGAGAGGCGGTAAAATCATTACACCATGCCCAGGTAGCTGCGAACATATCAAATTTTTTGAGATAAGGTGTCTGACCGTAATCTCTTTCCGAAAAATCGATTGCAATATCGATTTCAGAGTCCGAAACCGGAAGAACCGTTTTCCCCTCGCCGGTATCAGAATCCTCCGTAATTCCAGATTCCGTCATACTATCGCTTCCTTTCTCCGAGTTGCCGGCATCCGTACAGGAAGCAAAAGCAACTGCCGTAAAAATAAATAGGATAACAAGCGCCGTTTTTATTTGTCTGCCGACATGAAACATTCCCCAAGCGGAAATACAGGCAAACGGCTTTCTTCTCAGTTTTGATTTCGCTATCCGAGTTGTTCTCATACTTTTCATGATCTGAATTTATTTACGGCATCGGCAAGCCCCGCCTCCATAGCGCTGCGGAACGCCGCTATCACCGACGCGATTTCTTCGGTTCCGTTTTGAAGAAGAACGGGAACGGAAGTCACGATTGACGTATTGGGAATAAAAACAAGCGCAAGACAGGAGGTTCTGTTCTGCGATATGATATCAAGCATTTCCTTTGACTGCTCATCTCTTGCAAATCTTCCCTTAAGCGAAGTCTCATAAACTGCCGGCGTGATCGTATAATAACCCTCGTAGGCAAGAGCTTCAATAACAGCGCTCAGCATTTCCTCCGAGGCAGAAGCGGTAATCGGTACGCATACAGCCGGCTCTACTACCTCCGCATAGCTTATATACTCCGCCTGTGTTTCATCCAGCTTAGGCGAAGGAATAATTCCGTAATCGTCCTTCATATCGCTGAAGGTTTCCCAGTGTGTGAGGTGCATCATGCAGGCCTCTGTCACAAACACTCTACCTTCCGTAAAGCTGTTATAGAGATCGACATACTGATTTCCGTCGCTGACATAATTCGAACCGCTTGAAACAATCGCCTGATAAAGCTTTTCATATATCTTTACCGTCTTATCCTCATCGATGTCGACAACCGGATACCCTTCATCATCCTGTCCGATTACATTTCCTCCGCAGCCGTACCAAAGCGTATACGCCGATGTCCACGAATAGGAAGAAAAGCCGAAAATATCGCTGCTGTCCATTGTCATCACGGTATCCCCGTTT
The DNA here is from genome assembly GCA_900556615.1 of uncultured Eubacteriales bacterium. Lineage (GTDB taxonomy): Bacteria > Bacillota > Clostridia > Oscillospirales > CAG-272 > Colimorpha_A. The sequence goes on along the minus strand of USPP01000015.1, from coordinate 8,578 downwards.
ACGTCGTCGTTGAGAGTCGCCGCATACTGTGCCAGCTTATCGATGGTCCATGTTCCTTCGGAAACATCGTCATAAGGATAGTCGATTTTCTTGTCATCAAACAAATTGCTGTTGAAGAGGAACATATGTGTTCTAAGCAGATCATTTACCGAAGCCGAGCCGACGGCAAGATACAGCTTCCCGTTTATCATATGCTTTTCATTAACCTGAGAATCCCACCACGGAGCGGAAAGATCGATGCAGCCATATTTCGAAAGATCATAAAGCTTCTCTTCACCTGCAAGGGAAAAGGCTTGGTCGGTGCGTAAAAAAGCAACATCATAATCGTCGGAGCTTGCATCCACCGAGGTTTTCAAAGCATTGAAGGCCTCCGGATACGACTCATACGTACGCACATTCAGCTTCACGTCAAGCAAATTTTCGACAGCACGGTCTCTCTTGTAAACCGCTTCCGTAATCTTGTCCACCGCCTCGTCCATCGTAATTCCGACGTCAATTCCGTTTCCGCTCTCGGCTGCGGTAATCATTCTTATAGAAGTACCGTTATAGGTTTTGTCCGGAATACCGTTCGGAAGCTTATCCGTCTCATTCGTATCGGCACCGCTTTCAGAACCGGATACCGAACCGGAACTCACATCCGTGTCTTTTCCGTCTCCACCGTTTTCCCGGCAGGAAGCGAAAAGCATCGGAAGTGTTATCGCAAGAACCGCCAGCAACGCGGCCATCCTTTTCTTTTTCATAAGTAATTTGTCCTTTCTGAACATACAGTTACGTTAACGTTAACTCCATTATAAAGGAATTTCTCTCCGCAATGCAACATATAATATTATCATTTTGTTCAAAATATTGATATTACAAATTAAAAAGGTATTTTATCGGTTTCTTTTCATGTAGAAAAAAAGCCTTTATTTTTGTACATATTGACAATTTTACAGAATTATTGTATGATATCAATGGAACACCAAACATAAATAATATCTAACTGATCGAGATCCTGAAAACAAGCGAAAGTGAGATTTATTGATATGCACGAGGAATTCGCCTATTATTCTCCCTATGAAGATATGTTCAAGCTTACTCCCGAGGATATAAAGCCTTTCAATGTTCAGCTTGCGGGAATGGCATTCTGCGATGAATCCTATATTATATACCGCCCCGATTCCCCGATATGGTGCTTTGAGTATATCATCGAAGGCAAAGGCTACCTTACTCAGGACAGCGAGCGTTTTGTCGCCAAAAAAGGCGATGTGTATATCCTGCGTAAAAACGCTACCCATTATTACTATTCGGACGCGAAAGATCCGTGGATTAAAATCTTCTTTTGTCTGTACGGGGATCTCGTGGACAAAATAATCGAGGGCTATGGAATAACGCCTCTCTATCTGATTGAAAACGTAGAAATACTGGATCTCTTTCAGCAATTCAATGAAACAGCTAAAAACAGCAAGACCAAAGACGAGATGAACGACAGCTGCTGTATTGTATTTATCAAAATTCTTCAAAGACTTCTTCATCATATAAGCAATCAGGTTATACAAGAAAATATCGCGATGCGTCTGAAAAAAGAAATCGACAATATTATTGATTTCAGTATGGAAAAGTCAAGCTTTGACAGCATCATACAGCGCATCGGCTGTTCAAAAGCGCACGCAATACGTCTTTTTAAAGCTCAGTATTCTATCACCCCGTATCAGTACATTCTCCAAAAAAAGATTGCGCTTGCAAAAATGATGCTGACAAATTCGTTTCTCTCGGTAGGAGAAATAACCGACAAGCTCAATTTCTGCGATACCCACCATTTTTCCTCCACCTTTAAACGTATAACCGGTTATTCCCCGATAGTCTACCGAAAAAAATTCAGACAGAGTATTCCCATAAACGGAAGCGAAATCGCAGCGCAATAAAAACGCCGTTTTTTATTTCACCCTGCAAACCATCCTTATCACATAATATAATTAAGGCAATACCGCCGGGTGCACAGCTAACGCCTTTATTGCGCATTTGCCTGCCTCTTTCCCGTCATACTTCACCAATTTCGTCTGCAGAGGAGTACTACTCTTATCTCCTCAATTGGTATTGTCTGACGAAAAATCCGGCGGCGCAGCGGCACAACAATCCTTGTGCGGTATTGCCTTATGAAAAAAATTTTACACATACTGTAACCTTTTGATAAAAAATACGACTTATCTTTATGAAGGCACATACGAAAGGAGTCCCAAATGGATGACGAAAGCATCGTCGGACTGTATTGGCAACGGTCGCCTTACGCAACGGAGGAAACCGCAAAGAAATACGGAATTATGCTGAGAGGAATTTCCTACCGCCTGCTAAAAAATCTTCAGGATTCGGAGGAATGTGTGAACGATACCTATTTGACGGCATGGAACCGTATGCCAAACGACCGCCCGAATTATCTCGGCGCTTACCTATCGAAAATCGTAAGGAACCTATCCATAAACCGTTTCCGAAAAAATCATGCCGAAAAGCGTGGCGGCTGCGGAAATGTTGCCGTCCTCACCGACGAGCTTGCGGAATGTATTCCCGCAAGAGAAGGCAATGTTGAGACATCGTTTGAAAACGGAAGACTGAAAGAAGCTCTCAACCGTTTTTTAACCTCGCTTGACGAGGAAAAACGTGTGGTCTTCCTGCGCCGTTATTTCTTTTCCGACGAAATAGCCGATATCGCAAAGCGAATGGATTGGAAAGAGTCAAAGGTCAAAACAACTCTTTTCAGGCTTCGTGCAGAGCTTCACACATTGCTTGAAAAGGAGGAACTGCTGTGAGAGAAAAGGCTTTTTACCTTCTTGACGAGATCGGAGGCGTAGACGACAGCTTCATTTCCGAAGCGGAGAGCTACCGGCGCCGCGGAATCAGAAAAAATCTCTTTCTCGTCTCCAAAATCGCCGCGGCATTTCTTCTCTGTCTCTCCGCCGTACTGCTGAATCTCCGTTTTCTTTCGGAATTCACCGATAAAAAAGGAGAAAACAGTCCCGGAGAAGCTCTGAGTCTTGAGGAAACGCTTCTTGCGTACCGAGAAAAAACCGAAGGACTTTATACCGAAAGTGTCAGCTTCGGCAGCGACATGCTGGTATGGCAATATGAGGGAGAAACCGGATATTATGTCATGGAACTCGGAAACAGCGGAAATTCACTGATAACGCTGCTCGGAAGCGGAACCTCGCTTACTCCCGAGGAAAGCCTTGACTCTTCGCTGCATATATGGCTCTGTACGCAAAACGGAGCCGTGTTCTCTCCGTATCTGCTAAGCTCGGAAGGAAATATCGGCTATAAGTGCCTATTCGACTACCGTTCGGAAATAGAGCCGAACGAAAAATTCGTTTTAAGACTTGAAAAATTGCTCTCGGAGATCTGAGAGCAACCACCGAAAGGAAAGAATACTATGAAAAAGACAGTCTGCACCATTCTTGCAATCATCACCGCGCTTACCGTTACCTCCTGCAGCGCAATGAAAAACGCAATGCCGGAGGGGAATGACTATGATCCTGGCGGAGCGAATAATAAGCTTGAAGCAGGGGAACTACTCGAAGAAGACAACGAAATGATAGATATTTCTTCCGAGGATTACGGTAAACTCATCGAGAATCAATTCATCCAGGTTTCGGAGCATGCCGTATCAACTTTCTCGGCAGATGTGGATACCGCCTCCTACACCTACTTCCGCAAGCTCTGCACACTCGGTTACAGCCTGAGCGAGCTTACCGCAACGGCAGGCAGCAGCATACGAACCGAGGAAATGATAAACTATTTCTCCTATGAGGGCAATTCTCCGAAGGACGGTGATCTTTTCGGTGTAAAAACCGTGATCGCCGACTGCCCGTGGAATCCCGAAGCCAAGCTGCTGACGCTTACCCTGAATACCGAAAAAGCGGTCAGCAAGCAGAAAAACAATCTTGTTTTCCTGATAGACGTATCCGGCTCAATGCAAAGCTCGGATAAGCTTGAACTTCTGAAAAAATCCTTTTCCTATCTCATTGACGCCCTTTCGGAGGACGATGTAATTTCTATCGTCACCTATTCAGGGAAGGAAGAGGTTGTGCTTGAGGGCTGTGCCGGGAACAAAGCGGAAGCCATCCGAAAAGCGGTCAATTCTCTCAGCGCAGGCGGCTCCACCAACGGCCAGGCAGGTATTCAAAAGGCATATGAAATTGCCGAAAAATATTTTATACAGGACGGAAACAACCGTATCATCATGGCGTCCGACGGTGATCTCAATGTCGGAATATCGAGTGCCGATGATCTGAAGTCCTATATATCCGAAAAACGTCAGAACGGTGTTTACCTTTCCGTACTTGGGTTCGGCACCGGCAACTACCGTGACGCCAATATGGAGGCGATTGCTGACAACGGAAACGGTGTATATTACTATGTGGATTCCGATATGGAAGCTGAAAAAATCTTCTGCACTGACCTTCTCTCCACTCTCTATACGGTAGCGAGCGATGTCAAGCTCCAGATAACCTTTAATGCCGAAAGCGTTTCCCAGTATCGCCTTGTGGGATACGAAAACCGCCTGTTGAACCAGGAAGATTTTGAGGACGACACCAAGGACGCAGGAGAACTTGGTGCGGGACACTCGGTAACCGTATGCTATGAGCTCATCACCACGGACAGCGCCGATCAAAACGGCGAATGGATGAAGCTCGCCATACGCTATAAGAATCCGGGCGAAACAAAAAGCAATCTCAATGAATACAGCATCGGAAAAGAAAGCCTTACTTCCGAACCGGACGACGATTTCATATTCATATCCGCCGTTACCGAGCTTTCCATGCTTCTTCATAACAGTGAATATCTGAAAAACAGTATTACGATTGATACCATTTATGAGACACTAACCGGAATAGAAACCGATGATGAATATAAAACGCAGTTTATCAGTCTTATAAAAGGGCTTTCCGGAAAATGAACAAGCAGATATGCCGTAAACCCGACGGTGCTGCCTTAATCATATTCCGTCGTTTTTTCCTTGCCGTTCAATAAATCATCTCGGAAATCTGCGTAACCGATTGATTCAGCAATTCCCTAAGCTCCGGCAGAATAAAACGCAAATACGGATATACTCTCATACTCAATATCCGGTCTTCAATAAAATTTCTCCTTCGTCAAAATTCACTATACCATATAAAAGACCTAAGCTGCGGCGCATTTTTCAGAAAGACGCCGCAGCTTTATTTATCCGGATTTACCCGTCATGTATTGCAATATAGATTTTAAGGCTATATCGCACAAATCTGACGGCGTATCTGCACTGTCACAATGGTGTGATGTTGCCTTAATAATATTTCGGAAGCACGAATCTCAATAAAAAGCTAAAAAACGATCTTCTTTTCATACACCGTACTTGTATTTGATCCGTTCAAGCTTTTCACCGAAGGGCTTGGAGAATAGAGCAAGAAAGATAATATTGGAAACAGAGTATAGTAACGTATGAGGAAGCGCCGTAAGGATCGCACCGGCATAAAGCGTAAGCTTCAGACTACCATTATACCACAATACTGTCCATATATCCATTATGAATGAATACATAACGCCGGAAAGCAGACCGTATCCAATAAGCGCAGCGCGGTATTTTTTCAGCGGCACAGAAAGAAAACCGGCAATCAGACCTATCATGCCCCAGGAAAACATCTGAAAAGGCGTCCACGGTCCCAAGCCGAACCAAAAGTCCGATATTAAAGCCGAAAGCGCTCCGGTTAAAAAGCCCGATTCTCCGCCGAGATATACGGCAGTTATCACTGTAAGCGCGGTAACCGGCTTGAAGAACGGTATGAACCGTCCTAAAACAGAGAGAGCCGTCATGACAGCCACAAGAGTCAGCCGCCTTGTTCCGATTTTTTTCTTTTCAAAGCTTGTTATAAAGAGAAGAAGCGACAATACGGCGACAGAAAGGGATATAAAAATATAGCGTCTCCCTCCCGAAATGTGAACTCCGACTGCAATGACAGCAGGAATAAGAAGGAAAGGAAGAATAAATTTTAAGGCTCGGCGTAATCGTAAATTTTTTATAACTATCATGGTCCATCCGGTTTTAGGGAATCACGGAATAAATCGTCAACGCAACTTTCCGACAGATTGATTCAGCGATTCTTTAGATTTTTTCTGCATAACGCTTCCGTATCGAAAACAGTAGAAACAAGATCATAATACCCTTCGGTCATACGGCTTGCGGCAGTGGTATAGTAGCTGTTTCCCGCAAAAAAACGGCGCGGCACATCGGAGGATACAATTTCCCCCCGGAAAAACAAAGCACATCGGTCTGCGATTTCTGCGGCAAACTCAACGTCATGCGTTACGGCAATAACGGTAACGCCGGAGGCTTTCAACCTTCTTATTACCGAAACAAGCTTATTCCTGGTATGGGCATCAAGCCCCTTTGTCGGTTCGTCAAGAAGTAACAGACGCGGCTCCGAAGCAAGTACTTTCGCAAGAGCAAGAAGCTGCTGCTGTCCTCCCGAAAGATCATACGGATGGCTGTCTGACAGCTCGGAAAAACCGAAAGAAAACCTTTCCGCTTCGAAGTTTATTTCCTGAAGCTCTTCCCTTACCGTGTTGCGGGAAAAAAGGGTTTGAACATCCTGAGGAAGCATTGCCAAACATCCCCGGTAAAGAGTTCCGTCCCGGTAGTCACGAAGCTTTTTTCCAAATATCTTAATTTTTCCGGCATACGGCTTGACAAGCGCCGCCGCCGCGGAGAGAGCGGTGGATTTACCGGAGCCGTTTCCTCCGAGAATACAGAATATTTCATTATCATATACCTTGAAGGATAAGCCGCGAAGCACATCGGGAAGCTCCTTTGCATAGCGGAAAAATACGTCGCAAAATTCAAGAGCTACGCTTTCCGAATGTCGATACATCTCCTCCGGCAAAGCTCTTATCTCGTTTCCGAAGTGCTTTTCTATAAATTTTCTCCCCTCACAGACGGCAAGAGGACATGAAGCAGGTATGTCAAAACAGGAAAAAAGCCTTACTGACGCCGGCATTCCCTCCAGTATCTCTTTTTTTTCTCTCAAAGCTGACACTGTATTCCGTGTTTTACCGAAGGCAATTGATTTCCCTTTTTCAAGTACAAGAAGCCTGTCCGATACCGGAAGCACCTCTTCAAGGCGGTGCTCCGTCATAAGGACCGTAAGAGACAGCTCCCGGTTAAGCTTTGCTACCGTGGCAACGAAATCTGCCGCCGCAATCGGATCCAGCTGTGCGGTAGGCTCGTCAAGAAGAAGAAGCTCAGGCTGCATTACCATAACGGAGGCAAGGCTGAGAAGCTGCTTCTGCCCTCCCGAAAGCTCTGAAACGCTTTTCTCAAACCAATCCTCGATTCCGAAATAACAGGCAGTTTCTGCCACGCGGCGGCGTATTACCTCGCTTGGAAGTCCCATATTTTCAAGGCCGAAGGCAAGCTCGTGCCAAACCTTGTCGGTAACAATCTGCTGCTCCGGATTCTGCATCACATAACCTATCCTGCAAGCACTGTTTTTTTCATCAATATTGAAAAGCGGCTCTCCGAGGAAACGAATCTCTCCTTTAAGCTCCCCGTTTGGGATAAGCTCCTTCTTAAGCAGCCGCAGCAGCGTGGATTTCCCGCTTCCCGTAGCCCCGCATATAACGGCAAAATCCCCTTTGTTTACCGAGAAGGAAAGATCTGTTATCGCGTTTTCTTTTCCGAGTGAATACCGGAAGCTCAGGCTTTTGACAGTAAGTATTTCCACCTTATATCCCCCTGTATCTGAATAAATGACGGAAGAAGCGCAAGCGCACCATAGGAAAAATACGCTGCTGCGGCAAGCGGAGAAAGAGATATCCCCGTTATGGCGGGGTAATAGGAAAACTCCAGCGCTCCGAGAGCCGTTCCGAGAAGAGTGACTGAAAAAAGCAGCAGAGAAGCCAAAAGGAGAAACAGATCGGAACGGCGGAAACGGTAAAGCGTGAAATAGGTTCTCTTCCCGATTCCGTAGCCTCGCGCGGTCATACTGTCGGAGGTGATGATTCCGTTCTCAAGCGCCCAGGTAACCATGACGGAAAAAATCCGAATATTTTCGCGAAACTGTCCTGACAACGTTTCCATATCAAACAATCCGAGTACTTTCTGCGCATTTTTTACCTTTTCCGCTTGTCTCCGATAAAGCGGGACATAACGAAGCGCCGTTGAAAAAATCAGCGCCAGCTTTGGCGATATTCCTCCCAGCAGATACAGCAGACGATCGCTTGTCATGATCTGCGAGAAGGAACGAAACCAGCACAGCGCCGATACGATCATGGCAGACGCGGCAGCACCGTATACTGCGGCTTCAAACGTAAAGGGTATGTCGTTTAAGACGAAAAGCACCGTCACACCGTTATGACTGAATATCGGATTGATAAGCGCCAAAATAACAAACGCCGCTGCAAGTGACAGAAGACAGCCTCTCTCCCTGCTTCCGTTTCTTGTGACAAGCAGTACGACCGCTCCTATGAGGGACAACAGGATGATAACAGGATTCATACTGAACATTACCGTCCCCGCCGCACAAAGAAAATATACGGCAACAGCTATCGGATTGTAGTCTGAAAACCGCCTCAT
>USPP01000014.1 GCA_900556615.1 uncultured Eubacteriales bacterium | reverse complement strand
GATTCGATCCGCCAAATTAAAGCCTTTCTATTAGAACAGATCGGCAGGTTGAATGGTAAGCGAATCCTCGGCATTGGAATCTCGGTGCCCGGACGAGTCTCAGAGGACGGCATCATTATCAGTATTCCTGACTACCCCCAATGGAATTCGGTGGAACTAAAAAGTATTTTATCGGAAAGCATATCTCTTCCGATTTATTTGGACAATGACACCAACGCCCTTCTTCTGTCTGCTAAATGGAACGGTCTCGTGGGAGACAGCCAATCCTTTGTTTATCTTAATACTGATGATGGTCTCGGCGCCGCCTTCATGCTGAAGGATAAGGTCTTCTACGGATCCAACAATCAGGCTTGCGAGATCGGACATATTACCATCGATCCCAATGGTCCTCTCTGCAATTGTGGAAATACGGGATGTCTACAGGCATATGTTAGTAATACCGAAATATTGCGCCGTATAAACAGTCTTCGTAGCGTTCCTGTTTCCAGTCTTGACGAGGCCATCGAACTCTACCGCAGTGGCGATCCCGCTATCTGTTCCGGTTTCTCCAGCGCTACAGCTTACATCGGTCTCGCTCTGCGCAATATCATTATGCTTTTCGACCCCGAATTAATCGTTCTGCAAAACAAGTGGTTGAATCGCCTTCCCGATCTATTTCACCATGTTCAAGACACGGTGTTCAAAACAAAGACCGACAGCGGTGGTCTTCCCATTCGTAACCATTTGTCCGTTTTGCTAAACCGTGATCGCCATATTATCGACACCGCTTCTGCTTGTATCGTATTTCATAATATCATGCGCAATTTCATCGCTTGATCGCATAACTGATATATTGTTATCAAAATGATTTATAACGATAGAGGCTGCTTGGAAAACTCCAAATAAAAATAAGATTTCCGCAATGCTGACATTATTGTACCTCCGAGTGCTTCGTAAATAGTTTTTGTGTCCTCCATTTTTATTATTCCTCCGTACGTTATATTTCAAAAAACCGTTACATCGTAAAGGAAAAACTCACTTGGCGGTTATCATATGCCCCTGCGATATTCGGTTGTGACAATCAAATCTCATAGTTCGTTCTGTTCTTAAATAGCCAAACTGCTCCGCTTAATGTACAGTTACGGTGTAAAAAAAGTCGCAATATCATTTCCTTAGTAAATACAAAACTCGAATGAATCGTGTTAAAACATAAACATGAATCCATAAATATGTTTTTTAATATAAAAAACTCCTAAAAGTGAAAAATCAGGAGTTTTTTTCAAAATAAATATTGATAAATAAAAAAAAATATGGTAATATATAAGATGTGAGTTTGCACGGCATAAGTTTATGTCCGCTCAGCACCATTAACAAATAATATTTTGCCGTCATAAATGTTGGCGGTTTTGGAGGTCAAATGATGTACAATAAGAAAACAATTGAAGATATTGATGTGGCGGGAAAAAGAGTTCTTGCAAGATGTGATTTTAATGTTCCGATGGCTGACGGCGTAATAACCGATGACAAACGTATCAAAGAAGCACTTCCGACAATAAAATACCTTTCGTCCCATGGCGCAAAAGTTATTCTTTGTTCTCATATGGGCAGGCCTAAGGGTGAATTCAATATGAAATATTCTCTCGCTCCGGTAGCGAAACGCCTCACCGAGCTCCTTGAAAAGGATGTTGTGCTTGCAAACGATGTTATCGGAGAGGACGCACACAAAAAAGTTGCCGCTCTCAAAGATGGAGATATCATGCTCATCGAAAATGTAAGGTTCCATAAAGAAGAGGAGAAAAATGACTCCGCCTTCGCCAAAGAACTTGCATCTATGGCTGATATATTTGTAAACGACGCTTTTGGAACCGCTCATCGCGCCCATGCCTCAACTGCCGGAGTGGCGGACTACCTTCCCGCCGTTTGCGGTTATCTTATTCAGAAAGAAATTACCATTATGGGGAATGCCCTCAACGATCCGAAGCGTCCGTTCGTTGCCATACTCGGTGGCGCAAAGGTTTCGGATAAAATCGGCGTTATCAACAATCTTATAGAAAAAGTAGACACTCTTATAATCGGCGGTGCTATGGCGTATACTTTTAATAAGGCGCGCGGACATAAAATCGGCACATCTCTTTGCGAAGAGGACAAGCTTGACCTGGCAAACGAATTGCTTGAAAAAGCAAAGGCTAAGGGCGTAAAGGTACTTCTTCCCGTTGATAACCATGTTGGAGATAAATATGATCCCGAGTGCCATGACCTTTTTGTTGACTCTGCGGATATTCCCGACGGATATATGGGACTTGATATTGGACCGGCAACCGTAATACTTTTCGGATATGCGATCAAAGGTGCCGGAACCGTTGTATGGAACGGTCCTATGGGAGTTTCAGAGTGGGACAAATTCTCTGCCGGAACCTGCGGAGTGGCAACCGCCGTTGCCGAAAGCAATGCAGTTTCAATTATCGGAGGAGGAGACTCTGCGGCGGCAATCGAAAAACTTGGCTTTGCCGACAGAATGACTCATATTTCCACCGGAGGCGGCGCATCCCTTGAGTTTCTCGAAGGACTTGAGCTTCCCGGAATCGCTTGTCTTATGGACAAGGATTAATTTTCTCTTACAAATTATTGAAAGGTTTTCTTGTCCGGTATAATCTGTAATAATAGATTTTATATATTCCGGATAACAGATTTGGTGATCTTAATGAATAAAGCAGCAAGAAAAGCCGTTATAGCCGGCAACTGGAAGATGAATATGACTCCTTCGGAAGCAAGTAAACTAGTATCCGAGCTTATTCCGCTGGTAGAAAATAAAAACGGTTGTGAAATAATTATATGTGTACCCTTTGTAGATATTCCTGCTGTTATGTCCGCCGTTAAGGGAACAAACATAAAAGTAGGAGCGCAAAATGTTCATTTTATGAAAAACGGCGCTTATACCGGCGAAATATCCGCTGATATGCTGAAAGAATGCGGCGTAGATTATGTAGTAATAGGTCATAGTGAGAGAAGACAGTATTTCGGTGAAACCGATGAAACGGTAAACCTTCGTCTCAAAGCAGCACTTTCTGCGGGACTTACTCCCATTCTGTGCGTCGGAGAGCTTCTTTCCGAAAGAGATCAGGGAATTACTGCAGAAACAGTTTCTGCCCAGACCAAAATCGCTCTGCTGGATGTTTCTGCTGAAGACATAAAACGCACTATTATCGCATATGAGCCGGTTTGGGCTATCGGTACAGGGCGCACAGCCACCTCCGAGCAAGCTGATGAGGTTTGCGGAATTATAAGAAATGTCATTTCGGATAAATATGGAAAAGAAATCGCAGAAGCAGTCACAATTCAGTACGGCGGCTCCATGAAGCCATCTAATGCTGCCGAGCTTCTCTCAAAATATAATGTGGACGGAGGTCTTATCGGCGGGGCTTCCCTTAAAGCATCTGATTTTGCAGCCATTATTGAAGCTGCGCAATGATTTTTCATAGAGGACTGCTGTGCTTTGTCGCGTCAGTCCTTTTTCCATACTACCGAAACGGAGAAGTCTGATGAAAAAATTCATTTTATTTCTTTCGACGATTATAACGATATTTTTATTGTATTTTGTCACCTCTTTGGCACAGGAAAGCTTTACCGCTTCACTCGATTCCGTTATTTTGTCTGAAGATAACACCAGCGTTGTTGTCTCTATAACACTGAGTGACGATTTTATATTGAATAATGAAGAAATATTCTTATTCTCGCTTCCTCCCGGAAATAACGGAAATATCGATGCGCTTGTGCCTATCGCGAAAATGAATGCTGATCATCCGCAGGTACAATTTTCTGTTTCATTCGATAAAGAAGATCTATCTGCCGTCCTTAACGGCTATCTTATAGCTATTTCTGACGATAATAATGAGTATTCAGCTATATCAGAACCCGTTTATATTTCAAATATATCCCAACTTGCGCTAAACACCTATGATTATCCGATAGTAAACTCAAAAAAAGGACTACAAGTACAGCTTACTGCTGACGCGCAGCTTCTCGGTATTAAGCATACGGTTATTAACGCTTTTGTCAATGATCTACTCAAAGACAATACTGAAAATTCTATCAGTTTTATATATGGCGGAAAAGAGTACAATATAGATCAGACCGCACTGAATATGTTGGATTATCGCGTAAAAACACTTTCGGATGCCGGTATACATATTTATATGAACATCCTCCTTGCATTTGATCCTTCCGCACCGGAGAATCTCTATTATAACGGCGCCGTGGGAAACAGCACAGCAAAATTGTATGCAATCAATGTTTCGGATTCCGAAAATGTCAAGCGTATAGCCGCGGTCATGCATTTTCTTACTGACAGATACACTCGGAATACGAAAAATTATGGCTTTTGCGGAAGCTATATTATCGGTTATGAAGTAAATAACGAAGCAGAAAATAACAGTGCGGCTCTTTCAAAATTAGAAGATTATGCTTATTCTTACTCTGTATTGCTCAGAGCCGCCGATGCTGCCGCGAGAACCGCTTATAAGAATGCACGGATATATGTCTCAGTATCCAATCAATGGAATATAAGTACCGAAAAATCAAAATCTGAGTTGTTTGGAGCACATGAGTTTCTTACTGAATTGGCAGAAATCTGCAAGGATGTTCCTTTTGGCATTTCTGTAAATCCATACCCTTCTGATCTTGGAATGACTGATTTTTGGAATGATTCCAATGCTAAAAATCATATTGACACTGAATATATTACTATAAAAAATCTTAATGTTTTTACAGAATATCTGAAAACAGATCTTATGCTCTTCGGTAATAATACAAGGCGTGCGCTTATCGGTGAATTTGGAGTAAGCGGAAAATATGGTGAAGAATCGGAGTACCTGCAAGCGGCTGCGTATGCCTATGCTTATTACACCGTTTGTCAAAATGATACGGTTGAAGCCTTTATATGGCATCGACATGTTGATCATTCAGGAGAGCCAGGGCTTTATTATGGACTTTATTCATCGGGAGAGCTTTTGCTTGATCCGCAATCCGAAAAGAAAATCCATTCCGTTATTTCATCAGTTGACACTTATGAAAATGACGGCTCTGTTTCAGCAGATTTAGATGCTTTACTTGAGTTCTTGCCAATTCATTCATGGGATGAATTACTTCCCTTTCTTTCCGATTCCGAAGGATTTTACAGAAAGCTCTTCAATTCCGAAGCCGTTGCTTTTCAGCCTAACAGTTTAACTTGGAATTCGGAATACCTATTTGATTTTTCAGAAAGTGTATACTCCTTTTATCCTTCCGATAATTCTCAGTATCTTGAGCAATATGAAGAAAACGGAAAAAAGTTCATGCGGGTAAGTCTCTTACCAGTAGCGCCTGTGGAATACATGGGAGCAGGATGTAATATTTCGGATATTTCACAACTTGCAAACGTAAGATATTTGGGAATCAAAGTCAGGGTTATTTCTAAGATAAGTACCTCCGATTTTAAACTTCTTATTACACATAGCGAAGCCAATGTTGATACCGTGCTCGATTGTTCATCGACTATTACGTGCGGCGAATGGACCGAGTTCTTCTTTCCTATTGAAGACGATTGCTTTTCCCATTCAACAGGCAGTGGAAAGCTAAAAATCTGGGTTAAGGGTAATACCGAAAGTGAAAATAATTTTTATCTTGATATTGAATCAATAAAGCTGTATTCCCCCGACATCTCAGATACCGCAAGGAACATTTTTCGTATTATTCTTCTTGCAGCGGTTTCAACTGTTATAATTCTAACTGCCGTTTTTTTCTTATTGAAACAAGGAAGAAAACGTAAGAAATAATGTTTTCCTGTTATTTATCGGCTGTTTGTTCACAGGCAAGTGCGGAACTGATTGCAAGACAAAGACTTTGCCTATATTCTTTATTCTCAAGAAGTTCCGCTTCCTGCTGATTGGATATAAATCCGCACTCGATCAGAACTGCAGGAGATTTAATTTTATATAATAAATAAATACTGCTTGTAGCTGGTTTTGTTTCCCTATTATTTTCCGGTTGAAGCATACTTTTTACCGATTCTTGAATTGCATCGGCAAGAACCTTACTTTCTGTATTATTAGGTGAATAGTATACTTGAAGTCCGGAATATTTACTTTGCGGGAATTTATTCATATGAATACTCACAAAGGGAATCTCCGGATTTGCTTCCGCTATTTTCAATCTGCCTTTTAGGTCCTGCATTTTTCTTGATCCTCCGGACTCAGGACAGGTCAATTCGGTATCGCTGTTACGTGTCATAATAACTTGAAAACCAAGAGCCGTCATCATTGCCTCTAATGTTTGGGATGTTTGAAGATTCAATTCTTTTTCTGGCATACCGGTAACAGATATTGCACCTCCGTCAGTACCGCCGTGACCGGCGTCTATTATTATTTGTCTTATTTCAAATCCGCTTGACATGATCCGCTTACTTTCTTTGTTAATATATCTGTCAAAGATTTGCTTTAATAAAAAAGCAGATAAAATAAGCAAGGCTGCAAGAAAAAAATATAAAATTATACTTCCGGAATGTTTTTCTGTTTTCATAATAACTAATCCTCGCTATCACTCACATTTCATATTAAAATTATATGCAAGAGAAAAATTATTCATGAACCGACAAAAATAAATCCTTTAATTGCCATATTGTAAAATCAGTGTTTGCCCAATTTTCCTATGTGAAGCCATTCCTGTTCCTTTACTTTTCATAGAATTTCTATCTGTTTTATACAGAGAAACGGAGTACCGAATGAAATCAAAAACTGTATATATTTGCTCTGAATGCGGTTATCACGCGGCAAAATGGCTTGGAAGATGCCCTTCCTGCAATTCATGGAATACAATGGAAGAGCAAATTGTTGCTGACGAAAAAAAAATATCTGCAAAGCAGCCCCCAACTTCCATATATTCCGGGAAAAATACCCCCGCAGTTCTCCTTGACGAGCTTGAGATGCCAATATACATGCGGGATAAAACCGGATATGAGGAGTTTGACCGGGTTCTTGGCGGAGGTCTTGTGAACGGTTCTGTTATACTTATTTCCGGAGAACCGGGCATTGGAAAGTCAACGCTTCTGATGCAAATCTGCGGTAAACTTTCTACCGAAGGACATAAAATTTTATATGTTTCAGGAGAAGAATCTCCCGGTCAGCTCAAACTGCGTGCCGATAGACTCGAGGTCAAAAGAGGATCTCTTTATATCCAAACCGAAACTAACATTGATAGGATCATGGAGGAAATAGATAAACTGTCCCCTGATATAGTAATTGCAGATTCTGTTCAAACAATATACTCTGACAGTTCTTCGTCTTCTCCGGGCAGTATAACCCAGGTTAAAGAAGCCTCTATGCGTTTTATAGGATTAGCAAAAAACGAAGGGATTTCGGTAATACTCGTCGGACATGTCAATAAGGAGGGCGCAATTGCAGGACCGAAGGTACTTGAACATATGGTAGATGCAGTGCTGCATTTTGAAGGAGAACGTGAAAATTCTTATAGGATTATCCGCGCTGTAAAAAATCGTTTTGGTTCCACAAATGAAATCGGTGTCTTCGAAATGACCGCTAAAGGGCTTTCAGAGGTTTCCAATCCTTCCGAATCCCTTCTTTCCGGACGTCCTAAGAACGTTTCAGGTAATTGTCCCGTATGTATCATGGAGGGAACACGTCCCATAATCGCCGAGATTCAGGCGCTTGTAACCAATACTGTTTTTCCTTCTCCCAAACGCACTTCAAATGGATTTGATTATAACCGCCTTTATCTTCTCTTAGCTGTGCTTGAAAAAAGAATCGGACTTCGATTTTCTTACTGTGATGTTTATTTGAACGTTATAGGAGGTCTGCGTCTTGACGAGCCTGGAGCAGATTTGCCTGCTGCACTGGCTCTTATATCCTGTATAAAAGATATACCTCTGCCTGATGATTTGATTGCTGCCGGAGAGATCGGTCTTTCCGGTGAATGCCGGGCAATCACTAATGCTGAACAGCGAGTGCGCGAAGCGGAACGTCTTGGATTTTCAAGAATTCTTCTGCCGTCAAAAAACGTAGGTGCCGGAAAACTTAATCCTAACGCTTTTAAAATAAAAATTGAACCTATAAAAGGATTATATGATGCTCTTACTATCATAAAAAAGTAAATTATTATTGCAGAAGCGGACTGTCACATTCAATGACAGCCCGCTTACAATTTTGAATTGATTTTTCACATATAAATAATCACGTTGTTGGCAACTTTCTTGATATTAGCTTTATTATTTATACTTAATCCTTTAACCTAATATCTTTCTACGTTCCAAACCTTTTATTTATTCATTCGTCTTTATTATTCTTATCTGATTCGGAAGAATCGTTATCACTTTCCGGTAAAAGTTCGACTAATGCAGAGATCACTCTATGTTCAGTGATATTTTCAACCTTAATATGAAGTCGCCCGATATCGAGCTCCGGCGTTTCTCCGTCAGCAGGAATTGTCGTAAATCTGCTGAAAATCAGACCGGATAAGGTTGTGAACTCATCATCTTCATCGGAAAAGTTGATATTAAACTCTTCTTCTATCGTTTCAAGCTCTACACTTCCCTGCATTCTCCATAAATTGTCGGAAATCTTTTGCAATTCCGGTTCATCAGCTTTATCATCGGTCTCATCGTAAATATTACCTACGATTTCCTCAAGGAGATCTTCCATTGTAACAAGACCGGAAGTGCCCCCGTATTCATCAAGGACTATAACCATATGACAATTTTTCGACTGCATATCGCTGAATAATGCGTCTGCTCTTACTGATTCCGGAACAAAATATGGCTCGTAAACTAGTTCTTTTATTGTCTTTGGCTGATCAGAAGAAATGCTCAAAAGAAAATTTCTGGTGCTCAATATTCCAACAATATTGTCAATGCTTTCTTCATACACAGGAAATCTTGAAAAGCCCGTTTCTTTTATCGTATTGAGAATTGCATCATTTGTGTCTTCAATATCAATCGCTGTCATCTCGGTTCTGTGAACCATTACGTCGGCGGCAGTAATATTATTGAACTCAAAAATATTCTCAATCATTTCCTTCTCATTTGTTTCAATATTTCCGTCCTCTTCTCCGGCATCCACCATAAGACGAATTTCCTCCTCAGTAACCTCCTCTGTTTTATCATTAGGATCTATTCCGAGAAGTCTGAGTACACCGTTTGTTGATGCAGAAAGCAGCCAAACGACAGGCTTTGCTACAATTGCAGCTCCGTTAATAATACCACATACTGCCATTGCAACCTTTTCCGGTTTTTTCATAGCAATTCTTTTCGGGACGAGTTCTCCCAAAACAAGAGTTACATATGAAAGGATAAGAGTAACTGCGATTATTGAAATCGTATCTAAAGTTTCCGGAGCAATTGAGGTGAAATTCAAATCGTGATAAATCCATGAACTGATTTTTCCTGCGAAGTTATCAGCTGCAAATGCAGAACCCAAAAAACCGGCAAGCGTTATACTTATTTGAATAGTCGAAAGTAATTTTTCGGGGCATTTGATCATTTTTAAAATTCTATTAGCTTTTTTGTCTCCTTCCTCCGCAAGCTTTTCCACTTTTTTTTCATTAAGTGAAACAAGAGCAATCTCGGAGCAAGCAAAAAAAGCATTGATCAAAATAAGTATAAGCTGTAATAATAATTGACCCCATAACGGATCGGGCAAAAAAATTCCCCCTTGCAATATATATTTTTATTATTATACTATATTATTGCAAGCAAGTCAATCTTTTTAAGAAAAATAATTAATAACAGAAAAAACAGTAACAGAGTGCTTTTTATCAGCACTCTGTCAAAGATAGGTTTATTTATAAATTAAATTCACCGTGCATTCTATGGTTACATATCCTTTTTTCTCGCACAAGCAGCCACAACAGCAGCAATAGCTTCCAAAATCTTTTATTTCATTAATTTTAAGATTGATTCCAAGTGAAGATGCGCGATTTTCGGCATCCTTTATAGCAAGAGAAAGGGCTTCTTTTTCGTATTTTTCCATGCTTTCTAAAGAATAATTAACACATCCTATATAGGATACTCCATTGGAAATCAATTCCTCAGTTATCAAATCTACCTTATCCGTTTTTTTTGACGTCAGAATAAAATTTTTCGAAACCACAAATTTTCCGGTGCATGAATCCTCATACAAGCAAAAGGATTCTTTTGATGTTTCTCCATATGAATTGCAGGAAGTAATAATTTTTTTTGTTAAAGCTTCACTTTTTCTTAAAGCATCCGATTCGTTTGCCGCTCTGCTTTCTATTTCAAAATGAATCGAAACCGTATCTGCAGGCGCATCAACGCTTCCTTTTCCTGTAATGATAACATTCTTTACGTTATCAAAATCATCAGCGAAACAATTTATTGCAAAAGTTGATGTCAATACTATCAACATGAATATAGAAATAATTTTCTTCATTTTCATTGCCTTTCTTTATATAATTAGTAGTATATAATTAGTTTATCCTTTTTTATCAATAATAAAAGTCTTTTTTTGAGTCAAAAAATACCTTTCTGTCCTGGCAGATCAAAATAAAAAAGGTTTTATTCACATATATTGACATTTAAAGCCGGCAGTGGTATACTTTACTCTATAAATTAAAGGTGGATGAAAATATGACACTTGATAATCTTCCCGTCGGGAAAACGGCGATTATAAAATCGGTAGGCGGAGAGGGAGCCCTCCGCTTACGGTTATTGGATATGGGATTAATTCCGAGAACAAAAATAAGCGTAATAAAAGTTGCTCCCATGGGAGATCCGATTGAAATTAATGTAAGAGGATATGAACTCACAATACGAAAAGAAGATGCGGCAAACATTGAGCTTATAGACGAGGTGTCAAAATGATATTTGCGCTTGCCGGAAATCAAAATTGTGGAAAAACCACGCTTTTTAACGCACTGACCGGTTCTAATCAGCATGTCGGAAACTTTCCGGGCGTTACGGTAGACCAAAAATCAGGCGAAATAAAAGGGCAAAAGGGCTGCACAGTTGTTGACCTTCCCGGAATATACTCGATACGCCCCTATACGCAAGAAGAAATTGTAACACGCGATTTTATACTTGACGGAAAGCCTGACGGTATTATTAATATCGTCGATGCTACAAATATTGAAAGAAATCTCTATCTTACCCTTCAATTACTTGAATTGCATATTCCTACTGTCATTGCGTTAAATATGATGGATGAGGTTAGAGCCAATGGCGGTTCCGTTAACGTTAAGCTTATGAGCGAACAACTTGGCGTTCCAATAATACCTATCAGTGCTTCTAAGGGAGAGGGGGTATCGGAACTCATTTCTCAAATCGTAAAAACCGCTAAAAATCGAATATTACCCTCCATAATGGATTTCTGTGGAGACGGTCCTGTACACCGTTGTATTCATGCAACAGCACATATTATAGAAGATCATGCTGAACATATAGATGTCTCCGCCCGTTTCTGTGCGACAAAGCTGATAGAAGGCGACGAGTCTTTTGCCAAAAGGTTGGAGCTTGACGGTAATGAACTTGAACTTTTGGAGCATACTATTATTGAAATGGAAAATGAGACAGGTCTTGATAGAAATGAAGCTCTTGCCGACATGCGATATACCTTTATAGAAAAAGTAGTTGAAGCATCGGTGGTAAAATGTCATGAAAGTAAAGAACACAAAAGAAGTGTAATGATTGACAAAATATTAACCGGTAAATACACGGCAATTCCGATGTTCTTCGCTGTAATGTTTGTGGTCTTTTGGCTGACTTTTGATGTTATAGGTCAGCGTTTGTCGGATTTACTCTCTTCCGGCATAGATTATCTTACCGTTGCTGTGGGCAAATGGCTAACTAATTACGGTATCAATCCTGTTGTTCGCAGTCTGATTATTGACGGCATTTTTACAGGTGTAGGAAGTGTTCTCAGTTTTCTTCCGATTATTGTTGTCTTGTTTTTCTTTCTTTCTATATTGGAAGATACCGGTTATATGGCTCGTATTGCTTTTGTCATGGACAAACCGCTTAGAAAAATCGGGAAAGGTATTTTATTCTTATATTGCTGATTAGACATTTTTAAATTATAGGTTTGATAT
>USPP01000013.1 GCA_900556615.1 uncultured Eubacteriales bacterium | reverse complement strand
TTATGGCGGCAGGAGATACTTGAACTTGACATTGTGCTTTCAGATCTCGGAATACTTTCCGAAGGGACAATTTATCAGATTTTGATCTCGATTGCAGGCCCCGATGGTGTCATGTGGTCGAAAAAAATCATATATACCCCCGAAAAAAAAACAGACGGATATCTTCCCTTTGCCGCAAATCTGATTAAGGAAAAAATATCGCTTCAATGTTTTGAACAGGGCGAATATCTTAATTGCGGTTGCAGCCATTATCGGAATTGCAGGCGCTTCCGGCATTCGTGTCGCTTCAAAAAAGAAACGCGGTTAATTGATAATTTGACTCTTTTTCAAGCGGGCGCTTTTCGGTTTCGGACAGCGCCCGATATCTGATTCTTTTTCCGTATGGGAAAAAGTAAAAATACACTGCATATACGTTTATATTAAGGAAAGGATATACACATCATGAAAAGAATCGTTTTTATTACCGGAGGTTCCTCCGGTTATGGCAAGGCAATGGCAGGGAAGTTTACAGAATGCGGTGATACCGTAATTATAGCTGCGCGTCATGATCAGAAATTGACAGAGGCAATGCATGAAACCGGATGCGCCGATAAGTTTGTAATGGATGTTACTCTGCCTTCAGATTGGAAAAAAGCGTATGCTTATATTATGGAAAAATACGGACGGCTTGACATTCTTGTAAACAACGCAGGTTCGGGAGTTGCAATCAAAGAGGTTGCTGACCAGTCAATAGAAGATATTGATCGCTGTATAAAGCTTAATTTGAATAGTGTTATTTACGGAAGCCGGCAGTTTGTTCCTTTAATGAAAAAACAAAAAAGCGGAACGATTATAAATATATCGTCTGTCTGCGCGCGTCAGTGCTGGCCGGCATGGAGCGTTTATGCCGCTGCCAAAGCGGGAGTTTTAAATTTCTCTAAAGGACTTTATACCGAGCTTCAGCCGGACAATATACGTGTGACGTGCGTTATTCCTGCCGCAGCGTCAACCGGATTTCAGAACGGATCGGGGATAGACGAAGTAAATAACATTCTTTCGGTTGATGATATTGCAGATACTGTGCTTTATGTATGTAATCTGCCTTCAAGAGCCGTCGTTGAAGATGTTACCGTTTGGGGGATAGATCAAGTGGTTAATCCTCTGTAAGAAGCTACCGCAGAGTTTTTTGCATGATGAAAGATGTATTATGTTATTGGAACTTCAAATAATGAAAGAGTGTACTCATGAAATATAAAAAATTCCAAATAGCTGCTATATTATTATTTTTATTAATGCTGTTTCCATACATTCGGTTGAATGTTATGGCGGAGGACGAGCCTCTTGTTTGTATCAGGGCGGTTCAGATTAATGATTATCAGGTAGTGATTGAATTTTCCGAGCCGGTAAAAATAAATTACTACGGTGTAAGCTCCGGTCCTTACTATGCCGTCCGTATGACCGACAGTTCGTGGGCGCTTCAGAAATCAGAGGAAAATCAGTATCTTCAGTGGACGGGTACCGTTACCTACGCCGACAATATTCATGACAGGCTATTGTTTACCATAACATCCGACCGCGCCGGCGCTCAAAGCGTTAGCGAGATAATGGAGTATCAGGGCGAACTTGCGTCCTATTCAAATCTTCTTGTCACAATGTGTATCGAGGAAGTGGGATCTCCCGCAACGGCAACAGTCAATAACATTACCTCGGCAGACGGAATGAAATTTTTACAAGCCAATCTCACCGGAGGAAACGACGGGGTATATGCTGTTATTGAAAAAGATTTTTCATATAATATTGACTTTTCGAAAGTTGAACTGATACCTAATGGACGCGTACAAGCAGACGTTTATGTAGAGCGAGAGAATATGTCTGTTTCGCAGGGGGATACCATGCTTAAAACAGAAGCAACCGATGATGATACTACTGAAATTAACAGTAACGGGAATATCCCTAAAATAGCAATACTGTCAGCTATTGGTTTGCTTTTGCTCGGAACACTGATTGCGATCATGTTCATATTTATGAAAAAGGGAAAAAGAAAATGAAATATATTAAGCGCTTCATAGCATCGTTTTTGTCTGTCGCTGCAGCTTTTTCTTTAGTTTGCTGCAGCGACAGCAATATCAATAATAACGGAGAAACATCAATGGAATCTACGAATAATACCGAGGAAATGAACTCATATCAACCGATCTATCAAGATGACGGATCAGTTGAAACGGCTGAAAAATGGCTGAGAAGCAGAATAGAAAATAATGGTTTGTTTTCTTTCAGATATGACGGAGAAGTGTTCGGCAATTTTATATCTGCGTGGGATAAAAAAGTTGATGAGCGTACGGATGACGACGGAAATAAGCTTTTTGTTGTGACATATGATTCACCCGATAATATTACCTTCAGCGCTGAAATCAAGCTTGATACTTTGTTTGCTTCAATTGAGTGGACATGCTATTTCAAAAATAATTCTGATTCGGAGTCAGCAGTGATTTCAGAGATTCTCCCTTTGGATTATTCCGTTGAAGTGAAAGATGCTGTACTGACAACGACAAAGGGATCAAAAGCGCAACAAGATGATTTTGAGCCTGTATCCGTTAATCTGAATGATGGGAAATACAGTATGTCATCTGAAGGAGGACGTTCTTCCTCAGGCGCATTCCCGTATTTTGATCTTTCAAACGGTATTTATGGTGTACTCGGCGCAATCGGCTGGACGGGAGACTGGAAAGCTGAATTTGAGAACGACGGTGGAAGTGTAAATGTTACAGCCGGTATGAAAGAAACGCGGATAGCTCTTTTCAGTGGCGAGGAAATGAGGACTCCGTCCTCTGTTCTCATGTTTTTTAACGGCGATCAGGATGCGGGCCATAACAAATTCAGGCAGCTTATTCTTCAGTCGTATACCCCTTCGGATGAAACAGGTGCTCCCATTACCGCTCTTCCTTATTGTATAAACGTTTGGGGAGGCTCCGGAGAAAAAAGTATTCTTGAGACAATTGAATTATGCGAGCGGCTCGGATTGGAATATGATACTTTATGGATAGACGCCGGTTGGTATTGCAGCACAGTGACATCGGGCTCCAGTGATCTTTCGTGGTATAATCAGCTCGGAAACTGGGATGTGAGCGAATCAATATATCCCGATGGATTCCGTAATATATCAGCCAGACTCAGTGAGCTTGGTAAAAATCTTCTTTTATGGTTTGAGCCGGAACGCGCGATGCCGGGAACTCAGATAGTAACAGAGCATCCGGAATATTTTTTGCCGAAACAGTCAAGCTTTTATCTATATAACTTTGCCGATAATGAGGCAACCGATTATATGATTAATAAAGTATCCGCCATTTTAAAAGAAAATAATATCAAATGGTATAGACAGGATTTCAACTGTTCCCCTGCAGATACATGGAGAAATAATGATTCTGCCGAGGGGGAAAATAGAATAGGAATCACCGAGATAAAATATATCACAAATTTATATCGATACCTCGATACGCTCCGACAATTAAATCCTGGACTCATGATTGATAATTGTGCCTCTGGGGGAAGAAGGCTGGATATTGAAATGATGAAGCGCTCTGTGTCGCTTTGGAGAACAGATTATAATATAACCAAGGGCTCCATTACCGACGGCGTCCGTATGAGTACTTACGGACTTTCATGGTGGCTTCCGCTTTCAGCGGGAGGATGTTCGTCTGAAGGAAGAGTTACGGATTACCATTGGAGATCTATGATCGCATCCGGATTGGTTCTCGGCGCTGCGTCGGTTAGGAGCAGCTTATATCTTCCCGGAATTGAGCAGTATCAGCTTTGCAAGAATTATATTAACGGCGACTATTATATTCTTTGCCAGGGAAGTCAGGATAATTTAAAAAGTGAATATGCAGTTTATGAATATTACCGCCCTAACGAAGAAGATGGTTGTCTGATTGTATTTCGTCCCGAAGAATGCAGTGTGTCGAAGAAGACAGTCAAGCTTAAAGGATTAAAATCTGATACTGTCTATGTACTTAACATAACGGAAACAGGCGAAACGGTTGAAGCTACCGGTGAAGAGCTTATGACGATCGGACTTACGCTTAAGCTTCATAAGTCAAATACCTCGCTGCTGATTCTCATAGACAAAAAAGCATAGCCAATAATTCAATCTGAATTAAGGGAACCACTAAAACCTCACTACCCCAAAACGGTTCGAGATGTTTTCCATCATTCGTCACAAGAATCCTTGCTGGATTATGCGCTGTCTGCGGAATTTCTGTTTAAACTGACGAAAAAATCTCTTTGCAGTCTGTGAGCAGAGAATTATTAGTGCTACCCTTAATTCAGTACCGCCGGGTTCACGGCTTGTGCCCAGACGGCATATCTGCTTGTCCGGTTTCCTCATACTTCAGAAATTTCGTTGGCAGAGGAGGTATTCCTTCCTCCTCAATTGATATTGTTTGACGAAAACTATGGCTGTGCATTTGTACCGCCGTATCCAGCGTATCGCCTTCGACAAAGAGTGTCGGTTACACCGCTTATCCTCTTTCTGCCCGGTTTTCGGTGGTGCGAGCACCGCTACAGGCATTGTTGCGTTCTCCGAAGCGGAAAACACCTCTGTTTTACAGAAAACTCTATTTTGAGAAAGGATTGTATAATTGGTCTTCTGCGAGGATTTAATATACAATAGGTTATTATGAAAAAAATTCTGCTTACAATTATTTTGACAGTTTTGCCGATTTTAACTTTAGTTCTTGTCTCATGCGGTAGAAACAGTCAAAAAAATAATTTACCCGGAGACAGTTCCTCCGGTGATAACGGCGTGATAATGGAAAAATACGACGATAATTATACCGACGGAATTTGTTTATCTGAGTGGCTTATGCGTGCCGATTCCGACGATATCGGAATGCAGAACGGTTGGTATCAAAAATATACTGCGCTTGGATGGGATAAAATCAATTTTCCCGGAATGTTTGATTATGAAAAATGTATATGGTTTTCGGTAAAATTTAATGCTGATCTCGATATAAATAAAGGAGAGCGTGTGCTTATCCGCTTCTCCGGAATGCCGTATTATACCGAATACTGGCTTAATGGAGAATATGTTGGGGAGCATACGGGACGTGTAGGCGCTTTTACTTTTGACATTACCGATTATATAAAGCAAGGTGAGGACAATCATATTGCGGTACGCTGCATCAACCCGAGTTCGGAAAATGATATAGAAGGATTGAAGTACAATAATATAGGTTTATCCTTTTCTTCAAATCCCAGAGTTCAGGAACCTGTATATATTTATGTCAAGCCTGAGGTATATGCGGAGGATGCTGTTATATATACCGATTGTGAAAACGGAACAGTTGATGTTGAACTGACCGTCAGAAACAGTGGCGATGAAGCTGCCGATGTAATGATTACGGGTTCTCTTTTTGAAGATGGAAAAGATATGTCGCTTGATAGAGTAATAAAAACGATTACGGCAGATCCGGGTGTTACATCACAAAAAATAACTCTTGAGCTTAAGGATTTCTGTTATTGGAGCCCGGAAAATTCGTTTTTGTACAGAGGTGTTTTTACCATTGAAAATTCAAACGGTAGGAGCGACACTGTTTCAAGGAGCGTAGCTTTCCGTACCTTTAAGGTGAATGACGACGGTTTTTTTGAACTCAACGGTAAGCCTTACTACATTAAAGCCACTTTTTCGGGAAATGTTGTGGAAATGTCCTTTGACAACGGCGAAAACATTGATTATTACTATAAAATGATTACCTATTTAAAATCCTGCGGCTTTAATACGATTCGTTCTCTTGATTGTGTTCCGCTGCCTGAGGTCTTGGATATGTGCGACAAGCTGGGAATGCTTGTATACAGTGAGCATCCTATGGCATGGCATAAAGTGGACGATGAAGAAGGGCGTGTTGCCGGTTTATTTAAGGAATCGGTAATTGCCACCCTGAAAACGCTCCGTTCTCATCCATGTGTGGTCATGTTCGGGTTCCAAAACGAAACTGATGTTGTGTTTTCCGGAGCCAACAAAACCTCAGACATATATGAGACCATAAAATCGGGTCCCTCATGGGCTCGGGACTATGCGAAAGATATGGTGTTTTTCTTATCAAGCGGTCGTTTTGACGGCAACCTGAGCTTAGGTTCGGCGTCAAATCCGGGAAGCTATACTTGGGATGGCTATATGGGCAACGAGAGCGCTGATGCTTCCGATGAATTGATTTCTCAGCATATCTCAAATACCTATTCCAGAGATATGGGAGATATCCACTATTATCCTCTTCAGCCGTACGGATATTCAGTATATCAGGCATATAAGGATCTTGAAAGCTATAAAAAAGGCGTTCTGCTGTCTGAGGCGGGCACCGGGAGCTTGTATGATATCTTTGCCATTACCGCTGACAGAGAGTTGAACGGGCAACCGATACACAATGTCTATCCTGCTCAAATCTCGGATTTTAAAGCATATTATGAAAACTATAAACTGGATTATATATTTTCTTCTCCCGAAGCAGTAATCAGAGCAAGCAATGAATTGTCCGCAAAGCAGCGCTTCCGTTTGCTTACCTATATAAGAAGTATCGGTAAAATAAACGGATATTTTATGACAGGATTGATGGACAACAACGGATTGGGTGAGGGAATAGTCAATGAATATGCGGATTATAAGGATGGTTACAGCGAGGCTTTGTCGGAAGGCTTTGCAAATCTTCGCTTTTGCGTTGTGACGGATTCTTTGACCTATTACATAGGAGATACAATATCGTTTGATCTGGTTGTATCTGATTTATCGCTGATGCTTGACGCTACGAAAGAATACACTGTGACAGTCAGTATCAGAGGAGAGACGGGAACGGCTTGGCAGAAAAATTATACATTTAAACCGGTTAATAATTCCTTTGTTACCGATATATGCAGTGAATCGGTTGAAATTGATTTCGATTCGGGAAAATATATAATTAATGTCGAGTTTGTATCGGGAGCTATCGCTGAGTGTACCGATTACGAAATTCAGGTATTCGATCGTGATAATTTGACCGATATAAAAGGTATAACGATTTATACATACGGTATAAATAATGATGTAAAACAATATTTATCTGATTTCGGCTCAACCGTCAAGGAGTATATACCGGGAGATAAGATATCGTCATCGGTTGTATTAATTGGCGATATTCGTCCGAACGATGAACAGCTAACAAGGCTTGTTGAGCTTGCGGACAACGGCTGTCATGTTATTTTTCTTTCAAAAAGTTCATATATAAATGAAAAAGGAACCATTAGAACACAATTGGGAATTTCCGGTTCAATTATGCGCTATAATAATTGGTTGTATCATGGAGAAAGTATCGTGTATAAGAACAGCGTCACATCAGGACTTGATAATGGATGTCTCATGGACACGCTGTATTATGAATGTATTTATTCTCCGGATTATATTTACAAGGCAACCGCACCTGATGATGTGTCAATAGGTGCTATATCTCTCGGTGGAAATGATGTGGGCTTAGCCTTTGAATTTCGCGGAGGGTATCAGCTCGGAACATATACAAGGGGAAAGGGCTGTATAACAATAAATTGCTTGAACTTAACGGAATATTTAGGCACTCCTGTTGCAGATACCGTTTTCTGTAATTTGCTGGTATATTATCAATAGTACTTCCTATGGTCGAATTCTCAACAGCAAAAGCTGGTGAGAAATGCTGTAAGACAATATCCTGAATAAAATCAGCAGGTCTTCTGAACCACAAGTCAAATAATATTTTAGCGAACGACAAAAAGCTGTAAAAGAAAAATGAAAAGAGATAAATTTTTCGTCTTTTTTCTCCGAGAGGAATTCGTCTGTATTTAATTGAACTTTTTATTTACGGTAAAGTTCAGTAATCTTGCCGCAGTAAACGCAAAGGAATCAATGCTTGACCATCCATAGTTTTCTTTCGCTTTATTCCGAGGGGGGTGCGGAACTTCTTCCGTAATGACTTTTCCTGTCCTGTTCGTTCAGCGTGTCTTTTTTACTAAGAGCAATACCGCGCAATGATTGTTGTACAGCAGCGCCGCCGGATTTTTCATCAGACAATACAAATTGAGGAGGCAAGAGTGACTCCTCTGCTTACGAAATTTGTGAAGTATGACGGAAAAGATGCAAGCTAATGCGCAGTAAAGGCATTAGCCGTGCACCCGGCGGTGTTGTCTTAACTGCTACGAAAAAATTGAGGAAAATGAATACGAAAAGGAAGGAAAAACAATTCGGGGCGTTTTCGCAGAAAGAGATGAATACGGGGTGAATTGTAAATATTTTGTAAATATCGAGAAAACACTTGCAATGCGATAAATAATATGATAAACTATCCGGTGGTATAAAATACACACACGGTGCGGCTTCGGTTACAGAACGGGCGCCGTGGTGGAACAACCGAAGAAAGGATAACACAAAATGTCAGTAGTAACCATTAAACAACTGCTTGAAGCAGGTGTCCATTTCGGACATCACACCAGAAGATGGTGTCCTAAGATGGCGGAGTATATCTTCACAGAGAGAAACGGCATCTATATTATCGACCTTCAGAAAACCGTAAAGAAATTTGACGAGGCTTATATGTTCGTCCGCGACATGGCTGCCGAGGATGGAAATATTCTTTTCGTCGGAACCAAGAAGCAGGCTGCCGATGCTATTAAAGAAGAAGCTCTCCGCTGCGGAATGTACTATGTAAACGTACGTTGGCCGGGCGGTATGCTTACCAACTTTAAGACCATTAAGAAGAGCATTGCCCGTCTTAATGCTCTCAATAAGATGCAGGAGGATGGAACCTTTGATCTTCTTCCCAAGAAAGAGGTTGCTTCGCTCCTTAAGGAAATAAACGATCTTGAAAAGAGCTACGGCGGTATCAAACATATGGAAAAGCTTCCGTCTGCCGTGTTTATTGTTGATCCCAAAAAGGAAAAGAACGCTGTCGCCGAAGCGAAGAAGCTCGGTATACCGGTTGTTGCTATCGTAGATACAAACTGTGATCCCGACGACGCGGATTATATTATCCCCGGAAACGATGACGCTATTCGCGCTATCAAGCTTATCTCCTCCGTTATTGCCGATGCGGTTATCGAAGGAAAGCAGGGCGAACAGTTTGAAGCAGAAACGGCTGAAGCCGAGGAAGCTCCCGAAACGGAAGAAAAAAACGACGCAGAAACAGAGAAGGTTGACGAAGAAGCCTGATTGCTTGAATATCCGAAAACAAATCCGGAGTCGTTTTGATTCCGGATTTCTCGGGTAAGATACACTATATCACAGACATAGAAAGGAATAATAAAATGGCAGTAATTACAGCAAAAGCAGTTGCAGAACTCCGCGCAAAAACAGGCTGCGGAATGATGGAATGTAAAAAAGCACTCACAGAGGCAGACGGAAATTTTGATGAAGCAATAAAGCTTCTCCGCGAAAAGGGACTTGCTACCGCTGCGAAAAAGGCGGACCGTATTGCGGCTGAGGGTGTTGTAGATATACTTCGCGACGGTAAGACAGCCGCTATGATCGAGGTTAACGCAGAGACTGACTTTGTGGCAAAGAACGATTCCTTCATTGAATTTGTAAAAGGTCTTCTCAGAACAATCATTGCCAACAGACCGGCAGATGTGGAAGCTCTTAAGGCTATGAAGTTCGACGGAACAGATACAACTGTTGCCGATACTCTCGTAGAAAAGATTGCAACAATCAAGGAAAATATTTCTATCCGCCGTTTCCTTGTCGTCGAGGGACAGCTTAATTCTTATATTCACGGTCATGGAACGACAGGCGTTATTGTCAAGTTTGATACTGACGATGCCACTGCCGCAACTCCCGAATTTACTGAAATGTCAAAGAATGTAGCGCTTCAGGTAGCAGCAATGAACTGCGAGTTCGTTAATCGCGATGCGGTTCCTGCTTCCCGACTTGAAGAAGAAAAGGGAATTATCGCTACTCAGATCAAGAATGATCCCAAGAATGCTTCCAAGCCGGATGCCATCATCGAAAAGATGGCGACCGGAAAGCTCGGTAAATTCTATGAGCAGGTTTGTCTTGCCGATCAGGCATATGTTAAGGACGACAGTATGAGCGTCGCTAAATACGTTGATTCTGTTGCCAAAGAGCTTGGAGCCAAAATCACTCTTGTTGATTTCTTCCGTTATGAGAAGGGTGAGGGCATTCAAAAGAGAGAGGATAATTTTGCCGAGGAAATCGCCAATCTCGTTAAGTAATCTAACGGGAAAGGTGATGCAGATGTGTTAAAGCGCTTTTAATAAGAAAATGACGGCGTAAAATATGCATCTCGGGTAAAAAAATAACAATAGAAGCCATGAACTGACATCGCTTTTCAAACGATGTCAGTTTTGTTGTATGAAGCGGAATTTTTGTTTTGACTGACGAAAAAATCTCCTTGCCATTTGTGAACATTGAATTATCAGCGGTGCCTTTATTAAAAAGTTATTGCGGTCAAAATTTTTTCCATTTACCGTACTGTTCCGCAAATCAGATATGTCTCCGTCCGCATATTATTTCGAAGCGGTTAATGGCATTTATATTGTATTGATTGCAATCAATACGATAAATGTGTTAATAAGGCTTGAAAAACAAAGATCTTCATGATATAATTGAATATAATACATAAAGTATTTTTATGCTTAAGTGAAAATAAAAAATAGATAAGGATTTACTTTATAATGATCACAAGCCATGATGTTGCAAAGCTTGCAAAGGTTTCTCAGACCACAGTCTCCCGTGCTTTCAGAGATGATTGCTATATTCATCCGGAAACAAGGAAAAAAGTTTTGGAAGCAGCCAACAAACTCGGATATTTTCCGAATTATTCTGCCAAGTGTCTTAAAAAGAAGCAAAGCAAAATTATCGGACTTTTGCTTTCAAATTATAATAATAAATTTTACACAACAATCACTCAGTCTATAGAGAGCCATATGAATGAGAACGGTTATCGTCTTATGCTTACGTTTAGTGATGAAAAGCCGGATAAAGAACGTAAGTATCTTGAATCCTTTATTTCTTCAAGGGTGGACGGAATTATTTATATGCCCGTTTCACGTTCCAATGAGGATTTGGTAAAGGCGACCGCACAGTTTGATATTAAGGTGCTGCAGTTTACAAGAAATCTGTATGATTATCTTGATGCGTTTTTTATCGATGATGAGCTGGGTGCGTATATGGCGACAAGATATCTTATCAATATGGGGCACCGGCAGATTCTTATTATTGAAAGTGAGGTTAACCGAGGTGCTTCTTTAAAAGTAAAGGGCTATCAGAGAGCGTTCGCGGAAGCCGGCATGGAACTCAATTCCGGCAGTATCCTCTATCTCAACGCCGACGTTGATTCTACGAGTTCCATAGCATATTCGGCAAGTGATCTTCGGTCTACTGCGATTATATCGTCAAGCAGTATGTTTACTCTTTCCGCTCTTAAAGCGTGTCAATGTCTGAATTTAAGGATACCCGACGACATAAGCTTTATTTCCTATGATGATAATGAATGGCTTGATTTTATGCATATTGATTCGGTTGCACATCCTATGGACGAGATTGGAGAAATGATATCCGATTTTCTTTTGAATATGATAAACAGCAAAGAGAGCGCAGATGAACATAAACCTATAATCAAGATGATCAAGCCGCATCTTGTCGTTAGAAATTCTGTTAAGAGAATATTACTGTAATGTAATAAAGAAGATTGATCTGCATCATAGTAGCTTATTTTGACGATCTCTGAGAAATATGAATGTAAGTCATTATGGAAAAGCCTAAATGATTTTTTGCAGAATGGAAATTTATTTTGGCTTTTCCTATGCTTTTGACAGCTGCTGTTGTTCGCTTTTTCCTAAAGATGTGTCATAAAAGCGGGATAAGCAAATGCGGGAATTTGTACCGATGGTTAGGAGATTTTGAATTACTCTTATGAAGGGAACGAATTTCCGCATTTCTTGGCAGAAAACGGGAAGGCATTTTTATGTAAATAAATTCTTATTTATTTTCCTGTCAGCATCAACGAAAGAAATAACGTAACTTTTCCGAAAAGAAAGTGAAAAACGTTTTATAAGTTTTAATAAAATCAAAATCCGCTGAACCGTTATTTAAGCGAGAAATCCATTTGTATATCCATTCTTACAGTGCTCTATGGTATAAGAAAAGCGGAATATTTTGAACAAAAAGTTAATTTTGGGATTATCTATTGACTTATTCCTGTGAAAGAGCTAAAATAATATATCATGGAAGCGTAGCTCAGTTGGTTAGAGCGTTCGGTTCACATCCGAGAGGTCAAGGGTTCGAGCCCCCTCGTTTCCACCAACTGCAAATGTAGTTCAGTGGCAGAACACCAGCTTCCCAAGCTGGATATGCGGGTTCGATTCCCGTCATTTGCTCCATATTGCCGGGGTTGTTTCTTTAGTGGAGGCAGCCCCTTGATATTTTCTTTTAGCTTTAACATAGCTGTAATGTGAATAGAAGAAAATGAAAATAGATTTGAATATTTAGGGCAATGCCGCTGTGTTCACGGCTTACGCCTTGATGGCGTATTTGCTTGTCCATGTCCCGTCTACTTCACAAATTTCGTTGATGAGGAGGTTGAAAAATGAAAAATAAAAATGAGCTTTTGAAATCAGTTATACCCCTTATCTGTCAATGGTATGAAAATAATAAGAAGATGCTTCCGTGGAGAAATGATCCGACACCGTATCATGTTTGGATTTCTGAGATTATGCTTCAGCAAACGCGGATTGAAGCTGTAATCCCTTATTATGAACGTTTCCTTTCGGAATTTCCGACGGTGGCTTCGCTGGCTGAAGCAAGTGATGAACGGCTTATGAAGCTGTGGCAGGGACTTGGTTATTACAGCAGGGCGAGAAACTTAAAAAAAGCGGCACAGTGTGTGATGAATGAGTATCGCGGCGAAATTCCCGATGATGCGGAGAACCTTCGTAAGCTCCCGGGTATCGGGGAATATACGGCGGGAGCTATCGCTTCGATTGCTTATCACAAGCCGGAGCC
>USPP01000012.1 GCA_900556615.1 uncultured Eubacteriales bacterium | reverse complement strand
GCACAGAGGAGGAATTCATTCCTCCGTATATTCGTGTCGTTTCGGTTATCGGAAGCTTATTTTCTGAGGCTTCTCCGATCCGTGCATATAGATAATCGCATTGCCGGCAAAGACATTCTGTTATTTCCTCTCTGAAATTCGGTTCTCTGCATATTTCAAGAAAAAATTCCATTCCCAGCATGACATATTTCCGACACCATATATCCCAATTTGAAAAATCATGTTCCTGACTATAGGTCGAGATTCTGCCGTTTTCTTCCTGAGTGCTCATCATATCTCGAACCGTGTCGGAGAGTACCTTATAGAGTCGGGCATCTTGGGTATAACGGTAAACGGTTACCGCTCCGCGAAGCATTTTTCCCCAGTATTCTCCGCGCCACGCATTGTCACCGTCATCGGTTCTTATGCGAAATTCATTTACAAATTTCGTCCAAAGCGAAGCGTTGAGAAGTTGAGCTTTTTCTATCCAGCGTACAGTGTTGTCGGCTGTGCCTGTCAGCATGCCGCTTCCCGCTGGAAGATCGGAGAATATCTGTTTGTCGTGATTTCTTTCAAAATCGCTTCCTGTCATAGTGAATTCATTCCCTTCCCAGCTTAAATCCAATTAGTGATATACCTGAAACGACCGCGATTTTCGTAAATCGATCCAATCGCAGTCGTTTGACAGAGAGTTAAAATAAGTTGCTTGAAGCTAAAACTGATTATATAGTCATTGGTCAAGCTAATTACTATCATATACAGAGTAGTTTCCGATGTACCTGTCGAGTTTGCTTACGTTGCCTCCGTAACATTCACAGACTGCTTTTGCTTTTTCCTTAGCTCCAAAGTTTGAAATACCGAAAACTCGGAACATACCGTAGTATATTTCAATTGTTCCTCCCCATGAAGCTGCTGTTTCATCCTCAATAAGCCGGAAAGGGTAAACGGAATCTACATATGTCATCTTATTTTTACAGGCATCATAAATTTGCTTTAGATATTCAGCTTGTTCTGCGTCTTTTTTTTGACTTCCTCCATCGGAAAAGCCGTATTCCGTAAGGAAAACTTTTTTATCTCCGTCACCGTGCTTCTGCATGACGGCATATACCGCGTTGTTATACCTAATCCATTTGTCGATATTGAAAGGCTCGTTGAATATGTAGCAGTGCCATGCCATAGCGTCAAAATAATCGTCGGAATCGGTGCTTCCGTTTCCGTATTTACCGGATTCAATATTGTTATAGACCATTTCAAGAAAATTTTCCATTACAGTAAATCCGCCCTCAGGCGCCATGGCGGGAAAAATTACCGTTGCGTTAGGATTGGCACGGTGAATTGCTTTTGAGGCAGCGTAGCACATCTCGGTAACGATTTCTGCTTTTTCCTCAAGTGTAAAGGGGATATTGGTGCTGTAATAGTTGCGGGGGTGTAGAAAGGAGTTCATATTAAACTCGTTTCCGATTTCCCAACAATCGATTTCCGGAAAGAGAGACGCCAGCGTATACCAGGTTTGCTCGTAGACATCAAGCCATTTCCTGAAATCGGAATTGGGATTGTCACTCCAATAGGGAACCGCAGCATGATCGGTACAGTTATACCCCTCCGGCCAGAACCAGTAATGACTCATTCCGACAATTTTGGTAATGCCGCGTTTATTCAGGGCGCTAATCCATTGTTTTTGTCTGTTATATTGCTTCTCATTTATTTCAGTGGGACTTGACAGAATTTCGGTTGCATGCATCCAATTGCGGAGAGCACCCACATTCATTGTTTCGAGAAGATCGAAAAGCCTGTCGACGTCAATTCCTCTTGACTGTGCGCCGGGTATGGCAAAGCAAATTCCGTTGAAGCCGTTCTTTGGCGTAACGGGAACCGGATCTTGGCTTTCGGAGGTGTCAGCCGGCTTATCGGTATCGGGGGGAGGTGCAGAGGTAGCTTCGGAAGTGGTAACAGGAGTGCTTGACTCCGTTTTCTCTATTGTGGTTTCGTCCGGTTCGGTTTTCTCCGTTGCAGTTTGATCCGGGGTTCTTTTCGTATCGTTTGGAGTACTTTCCGTAGGTATGACAACTGTATCGCCGGAGGTATTATTATCTTTGTCATTCAATTCTGTGGTATCCGTTTCTTTTGTATATAGTTCCGAGACCGTTTGGACTGACGATAAATTTCCCGATGTGGAGGGATGCGTTTTTGCACATCCTCCTATTAGTATTGGTGCAAGAAGAGCTGCTACGGCACGGAAGTATAATTTTGATAATTTTTTGTTTTTCATTTATTGATATTTTCTAACTGTGTGAGCCAATCGGTAATTTTTTGATTGATACTATCCTTTTCGGCGTTAATTGAACTTGAAAAATCAAGCTGTCCGCTCAGTATACTGTTGCCTATTTTCCAAGCGAGATCCGTGTTCCAACCGTAGAAGTATGCCATGTCTACGCCTCTGGAACTACTTATAATGTCAAGCATTGAACCGTCTTCCTCATTGTTGAGACCGCGGTATAACGTCTGATTATAATATTCGGGAAGAACATCCGTATATCCTAAATAGGTCATCGCGTCAACGATTGTGCCTATCTCTTCAGGATTTGTGCAGGTAGTCGGTATGGTGAATACGAGGAGGTTTTCTACTATGGGAGTGTAATATTCGGTCTGATTTTCGTCATACTTCGGGAGGGGGACGATGCCGTACTCGGTTTCAAAGCCCTTCTGCTTTAAATAGCGTCCCGTTTTTATTTCAGCCCCGAGAAAAACGGCTCTGTCAGTGGTAAAGGGATAGATATATCCGGCATTCTCCTGACTCAATTCTTCGCTTGAAGCCCTGAGATTGCCTTCATAAGAGAGAAAATCCATTAATTTTGTTGCGACATTGACGAAACGTTCGCTTTCGGCAGCGGCGAAATACAGATTACCTTCTTTATCTTCCTTTACATAGCGTTCTCCCGATGCATAAATCAACTTGTCGGGAAGATTCGGATGAGTTGAAATTCCATAGAGCTGATCCCCGTCGCCTTTTCCCCATTCAAATGAGGAAGAGGAGTTGATGTTCGCTACAGATCGGCAGATGCCCATCAGCGTATCGAGTGTCCAGTTGTCCTGATCTACAATATCGTACGGGTTATCGAGCTTGTTTTCCTCTATCAGCTTCTGATTAAAGAAAATTGCCCATGCGCTGTCGAAGGACTGAAGCATAAGGGAACCGCTTGCAAAATACAGGTTGTCGGCAAGGCGATAATCGTCGTTTATGCTGTTGTCCCACCAATCCCGGTTTAGCTGCAGGGAGCTTATGTTTTCGAGATTGTATAGCCTTCCTTCGGTGATTATGCTTGGCTGTGCGTTTATCGGAACGTAGATAACATCATACATGTCATCACCCGAGGCAAGTACTTTATAGACCTCGTTTGCATATCCGGGAATTGACCAGTTCCATTGCTGTTCGTAGACATCGATTTTACACTTATATTTTTCTTCGATATGGCGGTCGCGATTGTAAACGGCTACGTCAAGACGGTCCGTGTCGTCAATATCTCTGTCAAGATAAATATACATATCCCACAAATAATCAAGTGTCATAAAGCGGATATTTTTTCCTCCGTAATTCAGAGCCCCGTAGTCATAGCTCCATTCCGTGGAAGCCTCTGTGGTTGGGTTGCCGCTTTCGTTTGTATTTTTCGGATTCTTTTCTTTATCGGATTTACATCCGACGAAGACGGAACCGAAAAGAACTACGGCAAGAGCTGCGGCAAAGATTCTTTTTTTCATTTTTGATTCCTCCGTTCTTATTCCGGAAACTCTTCCGGCAGTACCGGAATGTATAATGATTGTTTCCAATTATGTTTGTTGACTGTATTATACAATTTTTTGATAAAAAAGTATAGATTTTTATTACGGATATAATATAAAAAATCACGACATATATTGATATTTTTTTTTAATATGATATAATAGATACAGTGAATTTCTAAGACAAGCTTCGGAAAAAAGACGCCCTGAAGGATGGGAGTGAATATCGATATGAAAAATTCGAAAGAGGTTTTCCTTGCTATCCCCCAAAACAACGAAGGAAAAGAGTTTAAACAGTTTAATTTTCTGATCCGAGAGAAAAAATTTCGTCTCGAAGATCAGCTTATGAACTCGGTTCATTGGCATGATTACTATGAGATCGAGTTTATAACCGGCGGAGAAGGATGTCATTTTTTCAACAGCCGTATGCATTCTGTATATCGCGGGTGTGCGTATTTGGTTTCACCTTCGGATTTTCATACCGTTTCGGAATCAAAAGAAAATCCGCTTCGCCTTTTTAATATCAATTTTTCCGAATCTTTCCTTCCGCCCAAGCTGGCGTCTATGCTTGAAAGCGGAGGTTCTTTGCCTAAAATTGTTTTCAGCGAAGAGGATACCGTTAAAATAATTGCTTTGCTGGAAGAGATAAAAAAGGAGTTTGAAAGCGATAATTTTCTGAAAACCGAAATGATACAGGCAGCCTTCAGCCGTTTTGTAATCATGCTTTGGAGAAAAAGTACAGAATATGGATCAGAGCTTCCCTCTTCTCCTCGGTTCAGTGATACGGTAAGTAAAACGGTGATGTATCTGAAAAAACACTTTCGTGAGCATATTACACTTGCCGATTGTGCCTCAAGGTTGTACCTTACCCCGAATTATCTGGGGGAACTTTTTCATAACAGTGTTGGTGTTTCTTTCAAGGAATACCTGAAAAAGCTGAGATTTAACTATTCTGTTAATTTACTTGGTTCATCGGAGATGTCGGTGGCACAAATCAGTACCGATTCCGGTTTTTCTACCCCGTCGTATTTTATCAGCCTTTTCAGAGAGCATTACGGAATAACGCCTTCACAGTTCCGCAAGCTGACGCCGGCAGAGCAGAAGAAAATTCTCAAAACCATAAACTAAACGTTATTTCGTATATAAAAAGGCGGCATTGTTCCCAAAAATTATTCAGAGGACTTTTTGAAAAAGTCCTCTGAAAATCTTCGAAATTTTGATAAGAGAAAAACTGCGTTTTTCTCAAAAGTAATCGTAAATTCAGTTTACAAACAGCTTTCTCCGGCAAGCGTTAGTCTTCCAACAATACCAATAATTTTCTATCAGAAATGCCGTTTTCGGCTTATTTTTTTTGTTTTTTCTTTTCTAAGAAGGAAGATGGGATGGACAGTATCCTATAAATCATGAGTTGTGATAATGAAAGACGTTGCCCATAGCCGTTTTGCTCTATCGAAGCCTTTAATTGGAAATGTTTTTGTATGTTTTAAGTTCGATAAATTTTCCTTCACCCTTTCGGAGAGAAATTTCAAGTTTCTCAGCATGCCCCATCTGCTCTATTCCATTACTGCCCCATACCGTGAAGTCGCTTCCTTCTTCATTGAAGTACAGAGAGACATTGCCCTCGTTTATATAACCGAAATTCATTACATAGTAGGCAAGACCTTCACTGTTTTCAAAACACCCGATCAGGAGATTACAGTCGGTTTTAATATTTTCGAGAGGTCCGAAGCGATCAAGCTGTAAATTTTTCGTGATACAGCTTTTATAGCTTGATGAGAGAGAATCGACAAGAAATCCCTGAAGATTATAGTCAAGATAACGGCCTCGCATACCGGAAATTTCTTCATTGTTTATCTTTACTCGGTCATAGATTTCGGTGCGTTCTCCGTCATAGTCGATCATACCCTTAAAGATGCCTTCCCCTCCAGGTTTATCGGAGGGTTGTGCATAAAGAAAATAAGAATAGCTTTTCAGCCCGAATACCAGATGAATGTGAGAGAGAAATCTCAGTTCGTCGTCGTTTGGTACTCTTGTCACGTCCCAGGAACTGTTCTGAAGAAAGCCCCATGCGGGAACACGGTATTCTCTTGCGCATATTACGATATCGCACAGGTTCCTCAGCATATTGCGGAGGTATTCTTTGTCCGATTTGGTATTGGATTGAAAAGGATAAAAGTCAAAGGAAAGCGCGTCTGTACCTACCTCATTCATAAAGCGGTCAAGATATGTCTGATAAACCGTCCTGTTTTCACTTCCTTCGGAGATACCGAGCAGAGTATGAGGGGCATAGTTCGGAAGCATATTACACATTATGATTTTATTGCTTCCGACCAACTTACGGAGTTTTTCGTATTGGGTTCTCAGCAGAGAATTTACCGATGCGGAAGGCTCATCGTACATATTGAAGCCGATAACGCTCGGATACTCCATAGTGCGGCGAGCAAGTGAAAGATTTTTATCGATATCGGACAGAGCGGCTACTCTTTCAAGCGATATCAGAACGTCGATGTCATTTTTCTCAGCCGCTTTGAGCATGCGGTCGAGCCACGCATCATCGGTGTCCTCATAGAAAGAGTAGTACATATTGATTCCCGCTTCTTTTATTTCCGCAAAGCGGCGGTCTGCTTCTTCCTGTGTTTTCATTAAATGTGCTCTCGGGGCTACCCACATTCCAACGGTAAGCTCGATATTTTCGACGTTTTCGCTTGCTTCGCGGCAGGCCTCCTTGTCAAAAAAAATAACGCGATTTTCAGAATCTGAAAGAGCGGCGGAAACCCCGGT
Source organism: uncultured Eubacteriales bacterium (assembly GCA_900556615.1). Taxonomy (GTDB): domain Bacteria; phylum Bacillota; class Clostridia; order Oscillospirales; family CAG-272; genus Colimorpha_A. The sequence continues at coordinate 6,566 of USPP01000012.1, read as the reverse complement.
ACTGTTGTTTCCGAGACTTCCGCTCAGTGAGCACGACGTTAAGAAAAATATCATAAAAATTAATAACAGTGTTACTTTATAAATATAAAATTCGATATTGCCCATAGCCGTTCAGGATATTCGTTGTCTAAACAGATTTTTTTCTTCTTTTTACAGAAAGGCAAATGCCCGCTGCAGCGATGAATGTGACCGCGATTGCGGAAATTTCAAGATCAGAGGTTTCCGCCGAAGCTTTCTTCTCTGTTATGGTGAGATTGTCAAATTGGAAGAAGCCGTTAAGTTCGTTTATTTTCTGTTCAAGCATGGCGAGAGAAGTGTAATTGCCATCAGCTTTGAACTCATAGGTTACTTCAGTCCATTCTTTGGATTGCAGTTCAGAGGTGCCGAGCGCCTGTTTTGAAGAACCGTTCGAAAGGTAAAAATCCAATTTTGTATTGGGAGCGGTTTCGGATCCGACATAACGGAGCTTGAATTTCATTATATAGGTTTTGCCTGATACAGGATTAAAAGGAACCGTAAGCTCCTGATTTGTCCATCCGAGATCATTGTCATCTTTGTTTCTTTTAAGCTGTACACAGCCGTTTCCGTCATAATCCTTGGTATCATATTTACGGTAACCGCCGGAAACTCCCGATTTATCGCCGTCAGGACGACTTATTACTCCGACGCCGGAAAAATCACAAACGAGATATCCGTCCGGAGGATTTGCTTTTCCGCTGCGCGGCGTGTAATCTTTCTTGAGCTCTTGATATTCGCTGCCTTCGCATACGATGAGATTATCGATATAAAAATCTGCATTTACGTTTTTGTTGTCTCCGTTGGTCCAATCGGAAAAACCGAACGAACCAAAATCAAGACCGTGAGTGAAAGTCAATTCAACATGTTTCCAGCTTCCGACGGGAACCTCAACTTCGGATATAGTTGCTCTGTTAGCTTCTCCGCTGGCAAATTCTCCAGCGCCCTGAACGATTGCGCTCCAATACATTTTTACCGTACCGCTCGTGGCGCCGTCGGCAAGCTGGGGAACGGCGACATCAAATGCGATCACATAGTTTTTATTTGATGTAAGCGTCTTTTCGATAGGATAGGCAAGCCAGTTGTTGGCACCGGTATTCATTGTGGCAATGTAGAGACATTCATTTCCGTCTACCGTGACGATATTTGCAGAAGATGCAGCTAAATTAAGAGGGATAAACTGTGTTTTTCCGTCTTTAAAATCGGTGGCAATCAGAATGCCGTCGTTGTTTTCCGCGCAAATCGGTGTACAGAACGTAAACGCCATTACCAGAACAAGGGCAAAGGAAAGTAACTTTTTCATGGTTTTGATCCTTTCAGATTTGTATAATTTTTCATTTGAACAATCTACATAGACTGTTCATTTATTTATATTATACAGTTTGTTTGTCATACAATCAATCACATAAACGAGGAAAAAATATCAATTTTCAACAATTATGCTTGTTTGTCACTTGCAATTTTCGATAATTCAGCAAAACCGTAAAAACATTTAGAAATCGGGAATGACCGATATCCTAAAAGCGAAAGATTATTTCGATGCGCAGGTATTTATAGAAACCTGCCGCGGCTGAGCATGCCAACCAGCTTGTCAAATGGGAACACAAGGTCAGGTAAAGTCGCAAACCCATTGAAAATAAATTATGTACCTCCCGAAACAAAATGTCTGTGGCCATCTCAGACGGTTTCAATAAGAGGGCAGACAGTCAAAAACCAAGTGCCGCTCCCGACAGAGAACGATAGCTTTAATACCGAAAACAACACCGCGGGACAGTTTCCTGTCTTGTGGACTTATATTTTGCCATTTGTAATTTCTCCATTTCATATTTTATTTGCGAGGAGTAATATAAATAGCGTTTTTTGTGGTGTTTTCTTGGGTATCATGAAAGTGAAGCAATCCCCCTGCAACTTGTACCATAAACCATTACTCTTGTCATAAACGAATTTTTCCATTGTGTTATTTTTGAAGCAATATATTCGCACATACATTACGGTTTCCTGATTGCCACACGCTGTTATACCTTGTTATGGGATGTTCTTTCCCTTGCTTTTGAACTTATAAAAACTATACCAAGGGTAATAATGTGTGAAAGAATATAGACGTCACATTGCGAAAAATCCTTTCTTTTCAAGGCTTTTCTTAAGACAATACCGCCGGGTGCACGGCTAACGCCTTTGTTGCGATATGCTTGCATCTTTCCGTCATACTTCACCAATTTCGTCGGCAGAGGAGTCCACTCTTGTTTCCTCAATTTGTATCGTCTGACGAAAAAAATCTGGCGGCGCAACTGCTCAACAATCATTGTGCGGTATTGCCTTAAAGTACTATGAGTTATGATAACCACTTATAAAATCGTGATTTTCAAATTCAAGTTTTTCGAACTCATTATATCGCAGTGTCAGAAAATGGGGCTGGGTTAAATTGAGAATTTTGACCTTAGCTCTATACAAAAGAAACAAAAAGCCAAGATCAATCGATTGATTTGACCTTGGCTTTTGTGATAGTTGCGCATGGCGTTCACAGTTTATTCATGCTATGAAGCAGCCCCAATAGTTTATCCGGCCATCGAATCCAGCATATTTTCAATAAATATCCCGTATCCAGTTGTTGGATCATTGACCAAAACATGTGTAACTGCGCCGATTAGCTTTCCGTTTTGTATAATAGGCGAACCGCTCATCCCCTGAACAATTCCACCCGTTCGTTCTATCAGTTTTTTATCTGTGACCGTTACAACAAAATTTTTGTTATCCTTGCCGTTTCTGTTTATCTTCGATATTTCTATATCATAGGTTATTGCACCGTCGTTTCCGAGAGTGCAGATAAGCTGCGCTTTTCCTTCTTTCACTTCATCGCGTAATCCCAGACTCATCGGCTCAGATATTTTGGAAGGAAGTTCGGTGAAGATTCCAAACACTCCGCAGACGGTATTACTGAAAACGCTTCCGCATTTTTCCGGAAGAAAATACCCTTTAATTTCTCCCGGTTTTCCGGATTTTCCTTTAATCACACCGCCGATTTCGACCTTCATAGCAGTACCTTTTTTAAGAGGCATAAGTTCTCCGGTATCAATATCACAAATTCCGTGTCCCAGACCTCCAAATTCTCCGGTCTGCGGATCAATGAATGTAACCGTACCGATACCTGCGGTACTGTCCCGAAGCCACATTCCCGCTTTATATTTACCATCTCCGTCGGCAATGGAAGGATAAAGCGTTACCTCTTTCTGTTTTCCGTTTCTTATAAGACTTATCAAAAGTCCTTTTCCTGCGCTGTTTTCAATTATTTCAGAAAACTCTTTAACACTATTGACCTCTGTTCCGTCAACCGATATGATGACATCTCTTACCCGAATTCCGGCGTCGTAGGCCGGTTTTGTCTCTTTTTCTCCGCTCTTTACATCAGAGATCCCGACAACAAGAACCCCTTTTGTAAAGAATTTTACTCCGAATGCCATTCCTCCCGGGCAAAGCTTCATTCCCTCATACTTTGAAGCTTCATTTCTGTCGGACATGGCGTCATAATCGCTGTTTTTAGCAAATCCTGTCGTTTGAACCGCCGTAAACAGCGATAATACTGAGAGTAAAACACATAATTTTCTTACTAATACCGAAGCCGACGTTCTCTTTCTTTTTTTCTGTTGCATCTGATTCTACCGTTCCCCTTATTTTTTCCTGTCTGTTCCGTGGATACAACATTAATTTGGGCTTGGAAAGCGTTTTTTATGTGTAACAATTTTTGTTTAAACCGTAATGAAAAAAATTCCACGACGGAAATGAATATTTTTGGTTGACATATTGGATATAATACTTTAAAATTAAAAGTATTCCAATCTGTCCTGCAGATCGAAAAAAGCTTGTGATTTTATATAGGAGCACCTCTAAAAATTCACTGCCCAAATCCGGTTCGAGCTGTTTTCCGTCATTTGTTACCAAAATCCTTGACAAATGATAGGCTGTCTGCGGAATTTTTGTTTTGACTACGAAAAAATCTCTTTGCCGTCTATGAATATTAAATTTTTAGAGATATCCTTAAGAGGTAAAAATGAAACCATATGAAAAATGTCATATATTTTTAGCAAAAATTATAAATCTATCCTGTCCGGCTGTTCTTGTGATTTCCTTACTTTTGGCGACGGTTGTTTATCCTGCATATTCCTTTATTTTTAATTTTTCTCATGTTAATATCGAAGTCCTTACGGAGACGGTTTCTGTTTTCGCCTCGGTTCTTTGCCTCTGCCGTCTTATTATGATACCTGTCGGGTACCGGTTAAGCAAAACGCTGACGGCCGAGCTTATCTTCTGTACTTTTGCGTTCGCTGCGGCATATTTTTTTCGACATTATGGCGGTTTCTCGGTAAAAGGATATGTTTTTTCTCTTGCTGCATCGCTTTTTTCACCCTATGCGCTGTTCGGATGGTTTTTTGAAAAGTACCGAAAGGCAGATGAAAAGAGCTTAAACATATTTTTCCTGATTTCCTCAATTCTATTCATTTTTCTTTCTATGAGTTCTGCGGTCATTTCGGTTATGGGTTCTTCTCTTACTGCAGCGATTATATTAAGATTGACCGCTTTGCCGATTATTATGATTACGGCCTGCGCGGTATGTTTTGGAAAAAAATGCAGACGAATCGGGATGCTCTCTTATATTTCGGCACGGTTATTTTCTTTTGTTCCTGCACTGTACATATTGATTACAGCGGCAGATTTCGCGTTTGCACACCTGCTGCAATTCGCCTTTCCTGCCGCGTTTGCGATATTTCTGATTATTGTTTTTTTCAATGCTTTCGCCATAAAAAAACCTTCTGCTTTTCCGCGATTTTTCAGCGTCTGAACACATCATTGTCACAATAACGGGGTAATATTATTTCAGAATTATAAAAGCGTACTCATATTAAGGAATCCCTGAATCAATCGTCAACGGATTTTTCCGGCTGGTTTATTGCCCGACACCGTTAAAAAACTTGAAATATTACCCGTATTCCTGCGTTTTTTGCCTTGCCGTTCAAAAAATCATCTCAGAAATCTGTATAGCCGATTAATTCAGCGATTCCCCAAAAATATACGCCTGAATATTTCTGAAAGGATGATTTTTATGGACGAAAACAAGCAAACCAAACGTGAAAGCAAAAAAATTTCCGCCGTTACCGCTGTCATCGTATGTGCTGCCTGTATTTTGGTAACTTCCTTAATGACCTGGGGGGCGGCGCTTAAAACCATGAGCGGAGGTACGAATACCCCGGTTGGCGATATGATAATTTATACAGACACCACAGGAGAGAACAACGATATAAGCGCGCCGGAAGTTTCGCCTGAACTCTCTGACAGCTCCGAATCGGAAAACAAATCCTCAAATTCCGAAAATATCATCACGATAACCGGTAAGAACAATTCGGAAAAAACACCCTCCGAAATTTACGCGGAAAATATTGACAGTGTCGTAGGTATAACCGCAAACGGTATAACCACAAATATTTTCGGTCAGACCACAAAAACCGCAAGTTCAGGAACCGGATTTGTTATAAGAGCAGACGGATATATTCTCACAAACTATCATGTAATTGAAAAATCAACCGAGTTTACCGTAACCTTTGCAGACGGAAAAACATATGATGCGGAAGTAATCGGTTTTGAAAATGAGTTTTCCGATATTGCCGTACTGAAAATAGACACGACGGACCTTAAGCCTGTGACCATCGGTTCCTCCGACAGCATGACCGTCGGTCAGGACGTAACGGTTATCGGAAATCCGCTCGGAGAGCTTACTTTTTCGCTTACCAAGGGGGTTGTGAGCGCGCTCGGAAGACAAATCAATACCGACGGTACCCCTATAACGATGTTTCAGATTGACGCGGCTGTTAATTCCGGAAATTCCGGCGGTCCTGCCTTTGATTCCTCTGGGAATGTGGTCGGAGTGGTAACCGCAAAGTATGCCTCGGAAGAGATTGAAGGACTCGGTTTCTGTATACCAGCAAGCGATGCCGCTGAAATTGCCGCTGATATCATAAAATATGGATATGTGCGCGGCAGAGCCTCTATCGGTATTTCCGGCGACGATGCAAGCGAAGTCTATAATTACTATTATCGTTTTTACGGTAACCGCGTAGGACAAATAAAGAATCTTCTATCGGAAGGCGTATATGTGACCTCTGTGATTGACGGGAGCGCTGCGGATAAAGCGGGAATCTCAAAGGGTGATTACATTACGGAGATAAACGGTGAAAATATCTCTGACTGTTCTGAAATGAAAGTCATACTCGCCGCTCTTTCTCCCGAAGATGAAATAACCGTCACGGTATTTAAAGACGGAGTCTACAGCGAAGCAAAGCTCATACTGGATGAATATTCGCCGGCAGAAAGCGTAAATACCAATTCAGGGAGCGCTTCTCTCTGAAGGAGTTAAGGCAACACCGCACAATGCACAGCTAACGCCTTTGTTGCGCATTTGCTTGCATCTTTTCCGTCATACTTCACAACTTTCGTCGGCAGAGAAGTCACTCTTGCCTCCTCAATTTGTATTGTCTGACGAAAAATCCGGCGGCGCAACTGCA
>USPP01000011.1 GCA_900556615.1 uncultured Eubacteriales bacterium | reverse complement strand
GATAGGGGCTTGTCTCCTTTCCTTTCTTTTTCGCCAATTATTATTTTACACTTAGTTGAAGGAGGCGGAAAGACAAACTTTGAGATGTTGTTCAAAAGAACAAAACGATTTTTGTGTATAAGCAAACGGAAATGTTTGCTTCAGGCTCTCGGTTAAATCTTAAAGAGACTTTCAGGCAGAAGACAAAGTATTATTTTGCACCCCCTCGCTTCCGATTAAGGTTTTTCACTCTTATAAGAATCCTTTTAGTTTTTAATAGGGAATGACCTCAGCAATCTTTATATGCCGAAAGCACCGGTTTCGGCAGTCTTTTACTTCTGTAGCTGTGGGAGTTTGCCGTCAGATATTATCTTTGCCTTTAAGAAAACGAAGTTTTTTTCTTGTCAAAATTTTTGCGTTTATAAGAATTAGTACGGTCAATAAGCGTATCGAAAATCAGATGGATCAGACGTTCAATTTCTGCAAATTTACCAATCATTATAACACAATACAAAAATTAATTTGCTGTCTTGTTAAATTCATTGACATTTTGTGTTTTGTGTGCTATGATATTTTTAAGACAATACCTCCGGGTACACAGCTAACGTCTTTATGCGCATTTGCCTGCGTCTTTTGCGTCATACTTCACAGATTTCGTTGCAGAGAAGTCGCTCCTGCCTCCTCAATTTGTATTGTCTAACGAAAAATTCGGCGGCGTGACTGCACAACAATTCATTGTGCGGTATTGCCTTAAAGAAAAAAAGCTCCTCTGTTGTATTTATTACTATAAAATAATTTTTGAAAGGAATAAGCCACATTATGAAAAAAAGACACATTTTGGCTGCGTTGATCTTATGTGCTGTGTTAACTCTTACCTTTGCTCTTTCTTCCTGCTTAAAGAAAAAGACTACGCCGGTCGAATATATTGCCGATGCCATAACGGCCACTCTTGAAGCCAAAACCGATTCCGCCTTTTTATCGGTTTTGGAATCCGCAGAGAAAAAAGGCTCCGTAGCTCTTGTTTACAGAAATACCGACGATCTGGCGGCTTTCGGCATACCGATTGACAATTTTTCGATAACCGGTTATATGGGAGAAAAATACTCGGCGGGAATGCTTAATATGACCGTCGGCGGGAAGACGGTAGATTTTAGACTTTGGTCAGCAAACGATAAGCTTGCAGTCTCCTCCTCGCTTGCCGGCAGCGCCGTATACGGTGTGGATTTTACAAACGCTAAAGAGAAGTATTTGCAGTCTGTTTTTGCCGATCCGGAAAGCGAATATTCACTTACCGAACTGTTCGGAGAAGAAGGAAACTATTTCGACACGGTCAAAAGTACCTCCGAAATCGGAAAAAAATTGATTGAGATTTTTGAAAAATATGAAGAACATATTATCGTCCTTTTGAATGATCATGCTCATACCTCCCTTGACTCAGAGGAGGGAGGAAAGGTCGTTTCTCTTGAGCTTAACAACGAGAGCTTCAAGAAGATAATAAAGGCGCTTTATGATAAAGCCAAAGAAGATTCCGAGCTTCGTGCCGCTCTTTCCGACCTTGCCGAGATGTATGCCGGCATGCCCGATATAACTGACGATGAGGATTTGATATGGATTCCCGAAAAGGAGTACAGCATCGAGTATGACAGCAACAAAATAATGGAAGAGTATGACAACTTTTTTGCTTCTGAAGACCAGCTTGAGAGATTTTTCGAAAAGCTTGATGAGATCACATTCAGCTTTAAGCTCGTCATACATACCGATAAAAAGGATTTGATAAAGCGTGCTGAGCTTTCATGCGGTACGGCATCTGCCGACGGCTCCGATGAGGCGATTTGGATATTCTCCGCTGATCTCAGCGATGAAAACAAATCTGTATTTACCGTGAAACAAACCGGCGAGGATGCTGCCCCGGTTCTTTCATCGGGAATTACTCTTATTTACGAGATAACCGAAAATACCGATAAGGAATTTCGGTCGAATTTTTCGGTAAAAACAGGCGGCATGACGCTTGATATTCTTGATGTGGAATACGATAAAGCATCCGGAGAATATAAGCTTTCCTCTGCTGTTGCCACAACTCTTGCCGTAATGTCCGGCAGCGTATCATCGGCAGGCGAGGTGTCTGTGAGTGGTATTTTCAAAGCAGATAAATCGTCTGTTGTCGTTACCGTTACCTCACTGCAGGCAGGAGCGATGAAGGCTGCCTCTGATATTACTCTAACGATACTTGCCAAGGATGCCGTTCCGGATTATCCGGCAAATGTCATTGATATTTTTGCGCTTGATGAAAAAACGATAGATCAGCTTATCACAAAGATTGAGGCCGGAATCGGAGAATTTGAGCTTGAAGATATCTTCGAATGAAGAAAACCCACGCAGGGGGCTATCCGTTTTCTCTCAAAAAATCAAAGCACCGGTTTCTGAAATGCCCCCAAGAATTAAATAAAATTCATGTTAAATTGTTTGTGAATGAGTTCGGTATTGAACCGGGCTCATTCCTTTTTGTTTAAGAGATATTCCTATTTTCAAGGCAATCCCGTTGGATTGCGGCGGTAGATAAGGTATAATTTGATACAGATGTGCAATCATATTTTTCGTCAAGCGATACCAATGAGGAGGCACGAGCGACGACTCCTCTGCCGATAAAATGTGAAGCATGATAGAAAAAAACAAGCAGATTTGCCGTCAAGACGCAAGCCGTAAACCTGTCGGTGTTGCCTTCACACTTTCGTCTTGCACCAAGCTCGTCATAATTTTTTAAGGAATCGCGGAATCAATCGGCTATGCAGATTCCGCGATGATTGATTGAACGGCAAGACAAAAAACGCAGGAATATGGTTCATAATTCAAGTTTTTTACGATAACGGACCATAAATCTTCCGGAAAGATCCGTTGACGATTGATTCAGTAATTCCCTAACTCCACTCTTTTTTACTTCCCTCGGTAAAACCGAGGATTTATTTCCTCGTTCGAAGAGACCAAAATATTGTACCGATGAATTCACAAAAGGGATTCCGCGGCATATTATAATATCAGAAAGGCAAAAGCGCAGGTGAAGCAAAAAACATTCTGCGCAACTTTCAAAAAAGAGAAAGGACGGAAATCATTATGGGATGCCTCTGCAATATCTTTGACGACTGCAACGTATGGGTAATAATCCTTATCCTCGTTATTCTTTTCTGCTTCTGCAACGGTAATAACTGTGGCTGCGGCTGCAACGGATAATAGCTTTCATATAATAAAACAGGATGCTTTCCTTCGGCGCCGGAATCTTTCTGAATAGACTGAGTATATTTCGGGAGCTTCCGAACGTGACCGTGGGATTCACTTAGTCTTTTCGCGGGAAATCTTCTGATCTTCTCCGAAAAATAAAATAACCGGGGTGTCTCATTAACACGAGACACCCCTTTACATCGTTCTTGACAGTGAAACGTAGACTTTTCACCAATACAGTAACAGCTAAAACATAATTATATCAAGGCAAAACCAACCGGGTCATAACTGAATTTCTAACAGTGTTTTTTATGCCTTATTACTCTTATGATTGCCAATTAAAGCTGTGTCATTTCAAAACTGACAGAACCGAAATTTAAAATATAAAGAAAATAACACAAAATTTTTCTATGATTTTCTTGACTTTGCTTTTATAATTGATTATAATTAAAATAGATATAATAAACGCCTCGAAAGACGTAGCATTGTGAAAGGAAAGGAAAAATGGGAAAGTTCGTTATCAAACAGACAAACACCGGCTATACCTTCAGTCTGAAAGCAGGAAACGGTGAGGTTATTGCTACCGGAGGAGAAGTATTCACTTCTCTTGCAAGCTGCAAAAACAGCATTGAAAGCGTCATCAAGAATGCTCAGATTGCAAATCTTGAAGATCAAACCGCTGAGGGTTATACCGAAGAAAAGAACCCAAAATTCGAAATGTATCTTGACAAAAAGGGTGAATACCGCTTCCGCCTTAAAGCCAAAAACGGAGAACCGATCGCGGCAAGCGAAGGATATACCGCAAAGGCCGGCTGCAAAAACGGTATAGAAAGCGTTCGTAAGAATGTTGTTGACGCAACGATTGAAGAGCCGGATAAAGAATAATAATTTTTGCTTTATAATTCTACAGTATCCCAAGAGGCGGACCGCTTTCTGCGGCGCCTCTTGAGATTCATTAAGGCAATACCGCGCAATGATTATTTTGCGGTATTGCCTTAATTTTGTCCGTTTTTTTCAAATAACAGTTTTTTCCTTCGGTCATCGAAAAGGAGACCTCAGACGTTGTTTCTTCAGACTTTTTTGCTTTTTGTCTCGCAGTATATGCAGCGGTATTCAGCGTTTTCTTTGTCAGTCAAACGGAAAATATGAGGAAGCTCCTGTTCGGTGGTGGTAATACAACGGGGATTTTTGCAAAAAATTACGTTAGTAAGCTTTTCCGGAAGTTCGGTTTTTTTCTTATCGGTAAGAACGCCATCTTTTATGGTGTCGACAGTAACCCCAGGATCAACATATCCGAGAATATCGGTATTGACCGAGATATCGGCGTCGATTTTAATGATATCTTTTTTTCCCATTTTGGCACTTGCGGCATTCTTTATAATAGCAACCTGACAGTCAAGAGAATCAAGCCCGAGAAGCCGGTATATTTCCATACCCTTGCCTGCGGTGATGTGATCGATAACGATACCGTTTTTGATTGAATCTATATTCATGAGATATCTTGCCTGCCTTTCGATTACTGAATGCCAAGCAGCTTAAGAATAAGCGCCATACGCATATATTTCCCGTTTAAAACCTGCTTGAAGTAACAGGCGCGCGGATCGTTGTCAACCGCTACGCTGATCTCGTTCACTCTCGGAAGAGGATGCATAATACAGAGATCCGGCTTTGCGGTCGCAAGCTTCTCAGGAGTAAGAATGTAGCTATCCTTCAGACGGAGATAATCCTCCTCATTGAAGAAGCGCTCTTTCTGAACTCTTGTCATATAGAGAATATCAAGCTGAGGTATAACCGAAACGAGATCGGTCGCCTGCATGTATTCAAGACGGCGTCCCTTTATTTCCTGCTTGACATAGCTCGGAACCTTAAGCTCGTCGGGAGAAACAAGTACGAATCTGACACCCTTATACCGTGACATGGCGGCGATGAGAGAATGCACAGTGCGTCCGAATTTGAGATCGCCGCAAAAGCCTATGGTGAGATTATCAAAGCGTCCCTTTTCACGGCTTATCGTGAGAAGATCGGCAAGCGTCTGAGTCGGATGGTTATGTCCGCCGTCTCCTGCGTTGATGACGGGAATGGAAGCGTTCATGGCGGCAACCATAGGAGCGCCTTCTTTGGGATGGCGCATCGCGATAATGTCGGCATAACAGGAGATGACCTTTGCCGTATCAGCAACACTTTCTCCCTTGGAGGCGGAGCTTGACTGTGCGTCAGCCATTGTGAGAACCTGTCCTCCGAGTTCATACATCGCCGCTTCAAAGCTCAGTCTTGTTCTTGTAGACGGCTCGAAAAAGAGGGTTGCAAGCTTTTTCCCGTCGCATTTATGAGCATATTTGGCAGGATTTTCGATAATATCCTTTCCGACGGCTACAAGCTCGTCGATTTCTTCTACCGAAAGTTCCTTTATATCGATAATGCTTCTCATTGTTTTGCTCCGTTCACAGAAAGATAATTCTTTATTCTCGTCACATTTTCTTCGTTTCCGGGATTCTCTTCAAGGTATTCCATGATATCATAAACATCTGCAACAGCGTATACAGGGAAGCCAAACTCCTCCTCGATTTCCTGCATAGCGCCCTTTTCACCTCTGCCCTTTTCCTTACGGTCTACCATTACGAAAACGGCGGCAACCTTAACGCCCTCAAGGGAAGAAAGCTTTTCCATGCTCTCGCGGATAGCGGTTCCGGCGGTGATAACATCCTCGGTAATCACGATCTCCTCGCCCGGTTTGGGAAGATAGCCTACAAAAATTCCTCCCTCTCCATGATCCTTGACCTCTTTGCGGTTAAAAAAGAAGGGAATGTCAAGACCGTGACCTGCCAGCGCGATTGAGCTTGCAACCGCTATGGAAATGCCTTTATAAGCAGGACCGTAAAGGATCGTTTTTTTGTTTCCGAGCTTTTCAAGATAGGCTTTTGCATAAAACTCTCCGAGCTTTGCAATTTGTTCTCCCGTCTTGATTTCCCCCGCATTTACAAAATACGGAATCTTTCTTCCGCTTTTCGCGGTAAAGTCTCCGAACTTAAGGACATTTGCTGACATTAAAAATTTAATAAATTCTCTTTTATAGGGTTCCATTATAATATTTTTCTCCTTACAGGATTTATTATTTAAGTTTTTACCGTTCAGGTGTTCGGGCAAGTGTATTTTTATAAGAGCGCTGCAATTAGAGAAGGGCAATTCTCCGATTTTGATTACACCTTTGGGAATCGTCACTTCGGTAAGGGAGGTACATTCTTTAAAGGCATAATCTCCGATTTCGTCAAGTCCCTCCGGCAAATGAAGGTCGGCAAGAGCATAGCAGCAAGAAAAGGCGAATTCCCCAATTTTTTTACACTGTCCGGAATCATAAGCTCATTCAGCGATTCACATCCTATAAAAGCCCTTGCCCCGATTTCAGTCAGTTCCGACGGAAGAGTTACCTCTGTAAGTGAGGAACAGAATCTAAAGGTAGAGGCTTTGAAGACTTTGACCTCATCAGGGATAATAATTTTTTCAGAGACCGACATTTATGAAACGCCCATCCGTCGATTTCTGCTACGCTGGAGGGTAGATTCACTTCAGTAAGGGAATAACAGCAGAAAAAAGTATTTTCTCCGAGTCTTGTAAGGGAATCGGGGAGTTTTACACGTTCAAGCTTTGTACAGAATTCAAAAGCTCCGTTCCCGAGATCAGTGATACCTTTCTTGACGACTACCCTTTTGATTTTTTCTATAAAACCTCCCGTAAATTCTATTTCCTCGGTCGATTTAACCCTTCATACTGTCAAAAAACTGTTCGCTCAAATCGTCATCAAGCCTGCCCTTACCGGATATCGTAAGAAGCCCTTTCTTTTCATTGAAGCTCCATTCGGCATTTTCACCGGCTTTCCCTTCTGCGGTACTTTGACTGCAAGAGACAAGAAGGCAGATACCAATCAGTGAAATAAAAACAATAAAACAGAAACGTTTCATAGAGATCTCGCTTTCGACATTTTAAGGCAATACCGCCGGGTGCACAGCTAACGCCTTTATTGCGCATTTGCTTGCATCTTTTCCGTCATACTTCACAAATTTCGTCGGCAGAGGAGTCACTCTTGCCTCCTCAATTGGTGGTATCGTCTGACGAAAAATAGGACTGTGCCTCTGCACATTAGAACCCGGCAGTACTGACTAAAAATAAAATTTTCGGGAATTTCTATAAAAATAACGCTTTTTCTATCTCTTATCGAGAAGAAAAAGCGTTGTTTTTAGTTTTTCTTTTTCCTATGTTTCTTGTTTCTGTTTACGCTAAATGTGACAAACTCTATTTGATTGTTTTGAAATTCAATCAGATGCCCTGCCACATCATCGCGTCGGCAACCTTTATAAAGCCGGCGATATTGGCTCCGGCAACAAGGTTTCCTTCCATGCCGAATTCCTTTGCGGCGTTGGAAGCATTCCTGTAGATATTTTTCATGATACCGGAGAGCTTTTCATCAACCTCCTCAAAGGTCCATGACATACGGAGCGAGTTCTGTGACATTTCAAGACCGGAGGTGGCGACGCCGCCTGCATTAGCCGCTTTTGCGGGCCCGAAGAAGACTCCATTCTTTTGGAAAGCTTCAATGGCTTCGGGAGTACTCGGCATATTGGCGCCTTCACAAACAGCCTTTACGCCGTTTTTGATGAGGAGATCGGCACTTTCGGCATTGATCTCATTTTGCGTCGCGCAGGGAAGAGCGATATCGCATTTAACAGACCAGATGCCGGAGCATCCGGGCGTATATACAGAGCCGGGAACACGGTTTGTATATTCGGAAATACGTCCGCGCTCGACCTCTTTGATTTGCTTTACAACATCAAGCTTAATTCCGTCTGCGTCATAAATATAACCGTTGGAATCGGAAAGTGCAACAACCTTAGCGCCAAACTGAGATGCCTTTTCGCAGGCGTAGATAGCGACATTTCCTGAACCGGAGATGACCGTTGTCATGCCGTCAAAGGACATGCCGTGATCATGCAGAAGCTCATTGGTAAAATAACAGAGACCGTAGCCGGTAGCCTCTTTACGCGCAAGAGAACCGCCGTAAGAGAGCGATTTTCCGGTGAGTACTCCTGTGTACTGATTCATTATTTTTTTATACTGTCCGAACATATATCCGATTTCACGGGCACCGGTTCCGATATCTCCGGCAGGAACATCCGTGTCCGGACCAATATGTCTGTAGAGTTCAGTCATGAACGCTTGGCAGAAGCGCATAACCTCTGCGTCGCTTTTTCCTTTGGGATCAAAATCAGAGCCGCCCTTGGCTCCGCCCATAGGTAATCCGGTAAGAGAGTTTTTGAATACCTGTTCAAATCCGAGGAATTTAAGAATAGAGGAGTTTACAGAGGGGTGGAGTCTGATGCCGCCTTTATACGGACCGATGGCTGAATTGAACTGGAAACGGTATCCGCGATTTACCTGAACTTTTCCGTTATCATCTACCCATGAAACTCTGAAACGAACAGAGCGCTCCGGTTCGACCATACGGTCGATAACTCCCGCCTTAACAATGTCAGGACGCTGCTCCACAACCGGTTCGAGGGATTCGAGAACCTCTCGTACTGCTTGATGAAATTCAGGCTCTCCGGGGTTCACACGTACAACGTTTTCATAGACTTCCGCAAGGTAACTGCTTTTAAATGACATATAATTTCCTCCGTATTGAAATTTGCAAGAATATATTTACATTTATCAATTATACATATAAACAGAGCCTTTGTCAAGACGAATATTAAATATTTCTGCATTTTTGATTTTAAAAATTGCAAACACTTTAGCTGGATATTGCCCGAGACGTATGAAAATCAGAGCAATAAATTATGATAGATTTATTCATATATACGGATTATAATAATATAAGGGTGCCGCTAAAACCTCACTGCCCCAGTCGGTTCGAGTTGTTTTTTGTCATTCGTCACAAAAATCCTTGACAGACGGATATGCTGTCTGCGGAATTTTTGTTTTGACTGACGAACAAATCTCTTTAACGTCTATGTACATTGAATTTTTAGAG
Organism: uncultured Eubacteriales bacterium; assembly: GCA_900556615.1. Taxonomy (GTDB): domain Bacteria; phylum Bacillota; class Clostridia; order Oscillospirales; family CAG-272; genus Colimorpha_A. Next base: position 3,964 of record USPP01000011.1, on the reverse strand, counting down.
ATACCTATAAGATTTAACGGTATAGGCTGTCATTGATCACAATTTCGCTTTTAGAAGGATGAAGCATCTGCTCAGATCAAATCGAACGCAGAATTTTTCTGTGATGATACGCAATATTCTGTGTATGAAATTCCGTGTTGCAGCTTTCTTACCGAGATATTTTAAAAAATTTGATCAAGACTTCTTGAATTTCGGAAAAGAAAGCGAGTAATTTGCTCTGTACAGCGCTGTAGAGATATTGGTAAATGCTTGAGAAAACGGGATTACCCGCTGCCAAAGATTATTTTGTCCGATACGGAAGCTGCGGAGATGTTCCGTGGTTCACGAGGTCATACTTGACTGGATGGAAAAACGTTGAAATAGTTCTATCCGATTCAACTTATTTAAAGAGGTGATTTGTATTGAATATCGCAAAAATTATGATTCCGAAGGTATGTACGATTTTTCTTCATGAAAGCGATACCGTTCGTCAGGGACTTGAGGTTATGAAGCATCACGGCTATACAGCAGTGCCGGTGCTTGACAATATGGAAAAATACATAGGTTGTATAACGGAGGGAGATTTCCTTCATCATATTCTTTCTACCGGAACCGTTAATCTCAGGGATCATGAAAAATATCAAATAAAGAATCTGATTCGCAGAGATTTCTGTCCCCCGCTTGATATACAGGCGGATTTGCGGCTTGTAACCGATGCGCTTTTAAAACAGAACTTTGTTCCGATTGTCGATGACAGAAATACTCTTTGCGGTATCGTAACAAGACGTTCGCTTCTTCTTTATTATTCCGAAAATGTTTATTTGAAACAGAGTGTTTGAATCTCCGAATATGCGGTAACAGTGTGTTTTGGCGCATAAATACCGTTTGCGAGATCCGAAGGGGCGGAAACGGTATGTCTGAGATGAACAGAGCTTTGAGTTAAGGTGCGAATGATAAAAATATAATATGGTATGGAACTATAAAAGAAAGGAAAAACCTGTGCATATGATTTTTTCATATGTCACAGGTTTTTTATCTTCAGGAATCACTGAATCAATCGTCAACGAATTTTTCCGGCAGAGTTATTTCTCGGCAGCGTTAAAAAATTTGAAATAATTAAGGCAATGCAATCAGGTTCTGACGGTACAGATGCGTAGTCGCATTTTCTGTCAGACAAACAAATTGAGAAAGCAAGAGCGACGTCTCTGCCGATGAAAGCTGTGAAGTATGACGGAAAATGGACAAGCAGATATGCGGTCAAGGAGAAAACCGTGAACCGGACGTGTTGCCTTAATCATATTTTTGCGCTTTTTTGCCTTGTCGTTAAAAAATTATTTCGGAAGTCTGCATAGCTGATTTAATCAGCGATTCCTTAATGACACAAATCATGGCGTGGATTTGGATGAAAGGCTGCGGTTGGTTTTTTTCAATCCGAAAATTTATTTTCGGACAAACAGGTTTTATATTGGATTTTTCGAGCATATAAATTGAAAAAAGGAAACGAAAGGAGAAGAAAATGAAGGATGCCGGAAAATTTATATTAAACGGACTTATGCTAAGCGCTGTTTCTTTGATTCTGCGTACTGCGGGAGTTTCTTTTAACGCTTATGTAACCTCTGAAATCGGGGCGGCAGGAACAGGTTTATTTACGCTCGTAATGTCGGTTTATAGTCCGGCATTAACGCTTGCGACAGCCGGAGTAAATCTTGCCGTATCGCGGCTTACGGCAGAGGAACTTGGAAAAGGAAATGCCGTATCAGCGCGTTCGGTCTTGAAAAAAACGATACTGTACAGCCTTGGTGTTTCCGGTACAGTAGGAATTATTTTAATGCTGCTGTCCGATTATATTTCTTCGAGCTGGCTTGGAAATGCTTCGGCATCGCAGCTTCTTCGCATGCTTGCCCTCGGACTTCCATTTTCAGCGCTTTCCTCCGCAGCAAGCGGATATTTTACCGCTGTCAGACGTGTTTCAAGAAATGCTGCTGTTCAGCTTCTTGAACAGTTTTTCAAGATAGCGATAACGGTTTTTGCACTGAGCAGAGTTATTTCCCGAGGAAGTATAGCCTGTCTTGCGGTGGTTGTTTTCTGTTCCTGTGCCGCTGATGCGTTCTCCTGTATTCTTCTTCTTATCCTTTGTCGCCGGGATTCGGTGAAGCTCGGAGAGGGTGGAAAAAGGGAAAAGGGAATTATGAAACGCATACTGAATATAACACTTCCCGTATCGGTAAGCTCCTTCCTTCGTTCCGGTCTTGTGGCACTTGAACATATTTTGATTCCAAAGGGGCTTAAAAAAAGCGGCGTCTCCTATGACGCGGCGATGTCTTCCTATGGGACGCTGAGTGGGATGGCAATGCCGATTATCATGTTTCCTGCATCGTTTTTATATTCCTTTTCCGGACTTCTGATACCGGAATTTGCCGAGGCGAATGAAAGGAAGAATCAAAAAGAAATTCGTTCAATCGCTGTAAAGGTGATACGGACCGTATTGATCTTCTCGATAGGAGCTGCGGGTATCCTTCTTGGCTTTTCTTATGATCTCGGAATGTCGATATACGGGAGTAAGGAAGCGGCAAGATATATTATGATTATGGCTCCGCTTATACCGGTTATGTATCTCGATACGGCGGTCGATTCGATACTCAAGGGGTTAGGAGAGCAGGTATGGACAATGAAGGTGAATATCGCGGACGCATTCATAAGCGTTCTTGCGGTTTGGCTTCTTGTTCCCGCGCTTGGACTTGACGGATACATTATTATAATCTTTGCAAGCGAGATCTTTAATTTTTCTTTCAGCATATATCGCCTGACTGTTATTACCGGACTCGATGTGAAGCTGTTCCGGCAGGCGGCGCTTCCTCTTCTTTCAATCTGCGGAGCGGTATCGGGAGTAAAGCTGATATCCCATATAACCTCGGAAATCCCGCAGGGCACAGCATTGTCTGCCGCCGCAGGCATATCTTCATCGGCTGCGTTCTATTTTCTTTTGCTGATATTGCTCGGAGCGGTTCCTAAAAACCTTCCGTACAGGGTTGTGAAAAAGATATGCCGTGCATTGCCGCGGAAAGATGTTGCGGAGAGTAAAACGAAAGAGAAAAAGGGAGGGAGAGAATTATGCCGATAGACAGTATTCTTGCCTTGCTTCCTACTCGGGCGACAGAGGCGCTTTCGGAATATCGGGAAGATATTATCTGTGAAATACGAATCAGGGCGGATAGACCGCTGACTGTTACGACTCCTTCCGCGAATATTCTGACGTCCGTTGTATGCACAAGAACGGAAATTTCCGATATTGTTGGGAAAATGTGCGGAGGTTCGCTTCATGCCTACAGCGATACGATAAAAAACGGCTATATTCCTCTGCCTGAAGGGTGCAGGGCAGGCGTTTGCGGTACTTTTTCGGGAGGTGCAGTAAGAGATATTACCTCTCTATGCATCAGAATTCCGAGGAATGTCAGAGGAATCGGAGCGTCGCTTTGCAGGAGGCTGATTTCTTCCGGAGGACGCGGAATGCTTATATATTCTCCTCCCGGAGAGGGAAAAACGACGCTTTTACGCGATATTGCATCACTTCTTTCCTCCCCTCCGTATCTTCGGAGGGTAGCTGTGATCGACAGTCGGGCAGAGCTTTTCAGAGAGGATTCCTTCTCGGCGTCGATTGCCGATATCTATACAGGCTATCCGAAAGCATACGGAATAGAGCTTGCTACACGAACTATGTCGCCCCAATTTATTGTCTGTGACGAGCTTGGTACGGAGGAAGCGAAAAGTGTGATGGAAGCTCAGAATTGCGGAGTTCCGCTTGTTGCCTCCGCACATTCCTCGTCGCTTGAAGGGCTTATGCGCCGTCCTGCCTTCCGAGAGCTTGACGTGGCGGGAGTTTTCGGGTTATATGTCGGAATCAAACGCATGGGGTCCGGCTTCAGCTTTGATATCACGTCACGAGAGATATAAAAAGACTTATTGAATCTTGCTTCTGCTCCCGGTT
>USPP01000010.1 GCA_900556615.1 uncultured Eubacteriales bacterium | reverse complement strand
TTCAGAACGTCGTGAGACAGTTCGGTCCCTATCTGTCGTGGGCGTAGGATATTTGAGAGGAGCTGACCTTAGTACGAGAGGACCGGGTCGGACGTACCTCCGGTGCACCGGTTGTTCTGCCAAGAGCATAGCCGGATAGCCGCGTACGGAAGTGATAAACGCTGAAGGCATCTAAGCGTGAAACATGCTTCAAGATTATATATCCCACAACGTAAGTTGGTAAGGTCACTTGTAGACTACAAGTTTGATAGGTCGGAGGTGTAAGCACAGTAATGTGTTCAGCTGACCGATACTAATTGACCGAGGGCTTGAACTTCTTTGTTCAGGTTTTTGAGTTTCCGCTTTGCTTTCCTTATTCGGTTGTGAATGAAGGTTTCATTCTATATAGAAGGTGAGTCCTTTAGAGTGATTTGCCTGTACGCACCTTTAGCTCAGTTGGTAGAGCAACTGACTCTTAATCAGTGGGTCCAGGGTTCGAGTCCCTGAAGGTGCACCATGAGTCAGCGATTATATCGCAGAGGGTCCACCCGTTCCCATTCCGAACACGGAAGTTAAGCTCTGCTGTGCCGAAAATACTTGACTGGCGACGGTCTGGGAAAATAGGTCAAAGCCAACATAGTTACCGTCAGATCTATTGGTTTGACGGTATCAGTATTCCTCCTTAGCTCAGTTGGCAGAGCATGCGGCTGTTAACCGCAGGGTCGTTGGTTCGAGCCCAACAGGGGGAGCCAAACTTCGGAAATCCGGAATTCTTACCTATCGGTATGAGTTTCGGATTTCTTTTTTTAGGAGACCTGTCATAATGCGCCATGGGTATCAGACACACGTACCTCTGATATATCCTTTTGTAATTGATGCTAAACACAGATACATAAACGAAAGAATATATGAATATGAAAAACAAAATTAAGATTACATATCATGTAGAAAACAAACTTAACTATCCCGGTTTAACTCTAAAAAAACAAGATTATGCAAAAATTGGATTGCAGGCATTCAAATACGGGGGCTCGTTAGGCGCAAGGCTTATGTATTGAAGGAAATAATTTCAATTTTATAACAGAATATAATTGTCCCACGCTCGTATAAAATAGGGCGTGGGATTTTTCATATGCTCATTAGAAGAACTTGGTGTTGAAAGTCCACTGCAGATTTAGCAGTAGGAACTGTTAGCCGGGGCAAGAACGTCGGTTATGAGACGGAACCTAAAGGAAACCTAATGCAAAGCCTATATCTGACGAACAGAAACTGCAAACAAGGCGTTTCGAAATGGACGAGTTTTTGAGGTTCCGAGACAAAATAAAGTTCAATACTGTCTGAAATTCAAGATGTAAATGCCGCAGATATAATGAGGTGAAGGTAACTCATCCATAGAAGAAAATGCGCTTTGACGAGGCTTTTACAATGCGATAACCGATAAGGATTAGCTTCCTTGCAGCTTTTCACAGAGGACAGAAACCGAATTTACGGTTTGCAAGATTACGATAGATATTTCTTCATAACAGGTCGAAGGACAGAGACTCCGACCTAACGCGACGACAAATAAGGAAACGCACAATAGCGCTTCTCGTCGATAAGTGCATACTTAAGTATATGCCGCCGGAAGCGTATTTTAACGATTTTCTTTTGCGAGTATTACAGAGAAAATGTAAGAAAACAATTTGAGAAAGGATTTGTTATGAAAGCTTATAAGGGAAAACCTGACCGAGTTTTTATATAGAATTGAGGTAGTCGTTATTTTCCGAATACTTTTAGTAATTTTTGATACGTGGTTTTACATCTAAATCATTGTCTTTGGTGGAGTTAATATAGAAAAATATTGATAATAATAGAGAAAATTAACTGATTATTATTTTTCTCCAATATAATTCTGTCCTGTTGAGCTTGAAATAAGCTTTTAATTTTATTTAATCGGGTAGTATAACCCGATATCGGTAATTCATGTGTTTGCGGTGTACAAAAATTATAAATTATATGTATATTATTACTAAAATAATGTCCTAAAAAGCCTATAATAATAAATGTAAAGCTCAAAAAAATATAAATAAATCTCGATATAACGCAGTTTTTGTCTATTGTTATTTTCAGAGTGCTGTGATAAAATACTATTAGAAACAAGATAATTTTCTTTGTCAGTACGCTAAGAATCGACTGCTTGAATCGGAAATCCGAGCCTTCGGTTAATTTCCGATGAGCAGATTCGCGACAAACTGATGTGAAATTTATTATCGGACTGTATGAAAATAAACGGAAGCAGGTAACATCTTGAAAATCGGAATTACAATGAGTGTGATTATGAAGCAATTTTCATTGAAAGAAGGGATAGAAACTCTTGCGGAACTCGGATTCGATTCGATAGACTTTCCTTTGAACGTATATACATCCGTGAGAGATCATGGTAATAGTATATATAATGTCATGTATACGGACAAATGGCGGAATTTTGCTAAGGATGTCCGCAGCATGCTGGATGAGAACGGAGTTGAAGCTTACCAGACGCATGCTTTGTGGGGGCTTTATACAGATATGTCGGAATATATTCCCCCCGAAGAACAATATTTCCGTCAGATAATGGCGGCGTCACTCATAGGAAGCCGAGAACTTGTATTCCATCCTATTCCACCGACAATAAAGATAAACAGTATTGCTGAACGCGACAGGGTGGTGGATTACAACATAAGGTGGTTTAGAGAGCTTGTTCCTTGTGCAGAGGAATACGGAATAAATCTCTGCTTGGAGAATACCTTCACTCATGAAAAAAATCTCCCCGGTGATGGATTATTTCCCTTTGTTGACGGAGAGACAATGAATATGCTTGCCGAAGGAATAGGCAGCAAGAACGTTAGCTTTTGTCTTGATACCGGTCATGCAAATGTGGAGCACGGTCCCAATATGGTAAAGCTCGCGCATGATATAGCACCTCGTCTCAAAGCACTGCATGTACACGACAATTTCGGTGTGCTGGAGCCGTTGTTAAACTCGGATCTACATATGTTTCCTGGGTACGGTTCATCAGATTTAGAAGCGCTTTGCGTGGAACTGGGAAAAAATGCTTTTGATGGAGTGATGTCTCTCGAACCGAGTCACCGGAATATGCCGAGGGAACGTCTTTTGTTGATTCTCCGAGCGGCAGTGGATATAGCACGGTACTATGCGAATATTGTTGAAAAGAATCGACTGACGCATAAGGATTGAATAATAGGCAGCATGCCATTATTAATATTTATTTTTGAAAGGAATGGTCATAACTATGAAAAAAGCAATTCTAACAATCGCGGTATTAACCTTTTTACTTTCGGTATTATCGGTTGCCGTACAAGGTGCCTCCGCAATAGGAGAGGTAAAAGTACCGTATGCAAAGACGGCCCCTATTTTGGACGGGGTTATCCGCTCTGGAGAGTGGACAGGAGGGAAATCCACTTTCAGCAAGGATACAGCGACACTTGCGCTGTCGACTGCGGCATCGTATGATATGGCGAAATTCAACTTTAGCTTTGACTGCTATTACGCATGGGACGAGGATTATTTGTACGTTGCATGGGATATGCAGGGAGAAGACATGTGGTTTGACGTTGGTGGTAATTATATTCGTATGTATATTGACCCGAATGGAATACTTAACGCGTATGCGGAAGCACAGAATGACGAAGCCAAAGGAGCTATGCCCCGTCTTGTGGCCGCAGTGAAAAAGGATGGCAGCGGAGTATTCGGCTTACAGCATCTTGGTGTTGATAATATAGATTATATTGAAGACGAAGATTATGCTCTTACGCTTAAGGAAAACAATAAAGGTTGGGTAATCGAAACAAGAGTGGCATGGAGTGACATGCAAAGTTCCGTTATTGCCAAAACCGGAAACAACGATGTAACGATTGTTCCGAAAGCTGGATATACCTTGCGTGCAAACTATGATTGTTATCATGTGACCCCTGATAAGAGCAACAAAGGTTTTCTTACCACATCAATGGAGCAGGAACTGAATGCGAAAAACGTCTGGAATTATTCCAAGTATACGAATATAACCCTTACGCTTCAGGCCAAAGATGCTGGAACCGTGAGTCCCCCCACCGGTTCGGAAATCACATTGATATTATTTGTTTGCGCCGCTTCTTTATTAAGTATGTGGTATATAAAAAAGCATCGTAATAAATCAATAAGCTATTCATAACATCATATCAAGGCAATGCCGAAACGATTTACAGCAATGACGTCCGGATTTACCCGGATGGGAATACAATAAACTCTGTATGTAAAGAAATAGGTATTGCCTTGAATATATAATATATTGAAAATAAGGTGAAAGATATGAAACGAATCATGATTTCGCTTGCCGCGGTGCTGTTATTTACCTGTGTTGCGGCTGCCTGTGCGAAAAAGAGACCGGAAAATACCGTATCGGGAATAGGCACTTCCGATACTGCCGTTACATCCGGAGATGGGCGTTATTCCGCAAATGTGCCGGAGATATCATATGATGGAGCTACCTTCATTGTAATGGCGCGCTCAAGAGACGCACATTGGGGTGAGTGGGCAATTGCTTCAGACGGATATGACGGTGGTACACTGAACGACGCAACGTACGATCGGAATCTCTGGGTGGCAGAGTCTTATGATATTAAGCTGGAGTTCAATGAGATATATGATACTACCGCTAGTAACGGTATTTTTCGTCAGAAGCTGACCGAGAACTCGATGTCGGGAGATTATATCGCAGATATTTGTGTTGCTGGTCTTATCGATGCATGTAATCTTGTACCCAGCGGGATATTTGTCGATCTTAAATCCGTTCCCCATATTGATCTCGAGGCGGAATGGTGGCAGCAGAAGCTAAACCAAAGTATAAAGATACTTAATAAGCAGTATTTTGCCATCAATGATATGCTGCTTAATGATAAACGGGATACCTATCTTCTATATTTCAATAAAACGACATTTGATAATAACCAGCTTGAATATCCTTATAGCATGGTATATGACGGAACATGGACGAATGAAAAACTTTTGAATTACATCAAGGATTTCGGTGCAGACCTGAACAACAACGGATATGCCGATGTGGAAGACCGCATAGCTTATACCTTCTATCTGAACGATACTTTCTTTGTCGGCGCGGGCATCAAAGGAGCCGAGGTCGATGAAACGGGATTGCCGTATATAGTAGATTTCAGTCAAAAGCATTCCGATATTTACGATGTTGTTTACTCCCTGATACATAACGATGTATATAATACGTTCAATGTTAGAACGAATGGAAACGATGCGAATCTTTTCAAACAGGTGTTTGACAACGGTGGCCTTTTCATGAGTTTTCATATGGCGCATATGATGACGGTGGCGCAGGAGTACGAATCGGTGGTAGGTATAGTGCCACAGCCGAAATTTGACGAAGCTCAGTCAGACTATTATTCGCGTGCAGGGTATAACGGTACGACTGCCGTTACAATTTTGTCATCTACTCCTGATCTTGAGCGTGCAGGAATATTAACAGAGGTTTTTGCTGCAGAATCAAAAAATTATATCTCTCCGGCATTTTACGAGACACTTTTCACTCAAAGATATACCAGTGATGATGAATCAAAGGATATGCTTGATATAGTGATAAAGAGTGAAATCATTGATTTGGATCAGGTTTTTCAATGGGGACATTTAATTGTCAGAGCGGCTAATGCGGCGGAGGAAGTAGGTTCATCGATCTCATCTCTGTACGGTAAATATGTTCAGGCCGCAAAAAATAAGCTTGACAGTACTATTGACGAATATATTAATTTGAGTTCCGGAAATTAAATATAGTTGATATTTGCTTCTCCTGATGATATAATGAAAACGGTAAGTTGCCGTATAATTTATCTTTTTCTGCGTTGATATATATATATATATATTGGTGAAAGGATAAACCCGGTAATTAATCAGTGCTTTTTTATGAGGTGTACAAATGCTATTGATCAAGGAATATTCTTTCGTTATAAAATTCATATCGATAGAGACAGTTGATGTTCGAAGCAAATTCATAAAAAACGAAGAAAAATCGGGGAGCTATAAGATTATTTATATTGTCAGGGGAAGTATATCTGTTTTGGAAGGACGTGCAATTAATAATCTGGATGAAGGGGATGTGATTATTCTTTTTCCTAATACTGCTTCTGTGTTAGTGCCAACGACAAATTCTGGAGCAATGTACTATGTTCTGGAAATTATTTTACTTGCGTCGGATAAGATTGGCTTTGATTCGAAAATTATTCATGCACAGCATAATGTACGTTTGCTGGAGCTTTTTAAATATCTTATATATATGTCGGGAGCAGAAGGATATACTGACAGCATGTATGTGAGCTGTGTTTCCTTGATTTTATCGGAGCTTGCAGTTGGGGAGCTCTCCGAACAGGTCAATCGCAGATGGATATTGTTGATGAACGAAGTCAGAAATTGGTTAAGAATGAATGCCGCAGAAAATGCAAGGCCCCTTGAAAATGTCGCAAAACAATTCGGGTACAGCAAGGAGCACATTAGTCGAATGTTTAAAAAAACTTTCGGTCAATCTATCCATACCTATATTGACGAATTAAAATTGGGGATGGCGGTCAATCTCCTTATTAATACTGATCTTCCGATAAGTAAAATTGCCGACGCACTTGGCTATCCATCCGCCGATTTGTTCATTAAGTTTTTTAAATATCATCGTTCATGCCCTCCGGGAGCATTCAGAAAAAATATAAGAAGTACTGAGGAATGATGAGATGAGCGAAAATGTTTTATATCTGAGTTCCAAGTACACAAAATCCGTAGTGTATGAAAAATCTGCTTTCTTCGTTGCCAGCAAGGGCTTTCGGCACAAAAAAAGACAGATACCCAATTATGAAATTATGTTTGTTACAAACGGCGTTCTCTATTATCAGGAGGGGCAGCGTCAGTATGAACTATCAAAGGGTGATGTTTTTATCGCGTCTCCGAATATAACTCATTTCGGATATTATCCCTCGGAAGAAGGTGCAAGCTTTTATTGGGTGCACTACTTTCTCACCGATGCTAATGCAGTTCGTTTTGATAATGGGCATTTTCATATACGAGATGATATAAGACTTTTACAACTCTTCAAGCAACTGCTTCATATAGCCAATTCTAATATCTATCCCCTTGAGGCGTTGAATCAGACAGTGGCGTTGATATTGGCTGAGATATCGGTTGGCAGCATGACGCTGGGAGGGAAAAATGAAAAATTGGATGAAATATCGGCATGGATATGTAGTCAAACAGATGGCAGATTGCTTAAGGTGTTCGATGTTGAAGAACGCTTTGGGGCGCAAGTTCACAGGCTGTGGAAAGCTAACGGTTCAGCAAGTAATATGAGTCTTAATGACTATATTATTGCTCAGCGTCTTGAACTTGCAAAGAGATATCTTCTCTCTACCAATATCTATATAAAAGAAATTGCAGCACGTCTTGGATATAACTCACCGGATAATTTCGTAAAATTTTTCAAGTATCATGAGCATATAACTCCGGGTGAGTTCCGCAATGGCTATTATAACACTTTAATACACAATCGATGAATTATGTTTAGCCAATGTCCGCGAAAGAAATTAATGCTGTTATAAAAGCGTCAGATAATTATCTGTTTCTGATGGGGATAAATCTAATTATATAGACACATATCCTATATAATTACAGCTTATTCCCGCATAGTATTAAGAGGTTTAAATGAATATCAAAACTTTTATATTATTATGTTGTATTCTTCTTGTTATGCCAGTGACCTTTTTTGCCTGTAGCAGTAAGAACGAAAACAAGAACAGGCCGGGGAGCATTTCACATGAATCAGATCAGGAGGTGATCCTTGCCAAACAGGGGGAAATATGTTTTCGGATTGTCCGTCCTGAAAATTGTTCTCTTAAGATAAAGGACAGTCTTTCTGAATTATCGTTATTGTTTATTGATAACTTTGACGCAAAGGCGGAAATGGCGACCGACTGGAAAAGAAATAATGAAAGCTATGATCCTGACACATTTGAAATCTTAGTCGGTGCCACCGGACATGACGAGATACCGATGGCATTATCGCGGATAGGATTCGGGGATTACGTTATTTTCTTCAATGGAAAAAAGCTGATTCTCACCGGATGGACTGATGAAGGAACTGTTGCGGCGGTACAGCACTTTTCAGAATATCTGAAGCTGCATAAAAAGGACGGCGTATTGTCGATTCCGGTGGATCTTTTCGAATCCGGTACTATCAGGGAGGAATACAATCTGGTCGCGACTCCTGACGGAAGAGAACTTTTGGGATATACGCGACTTGCCGATGACAGTAAGATGTTTACCGTAGGGATGGTAACAAATGACGGCTTTGATAAGTATATCCGAAAGCTTAAGGATAACAATTATCGGGAAATAACCCGATACAAAATTGCTGATAATGAATTTGCTGCTTTGACGGACGGAACGGATAACATAATACTATCTCGATACGCTTTGGATAATACTCTGACAATTACGGTAGGGAAAGCGGAGGACACCCCTATTCCCGCCGAAGTTTCCGGAACATATGATAAGGTGTGCTATTCTCAGATTACATTACTCGGTATCGAGGTAATGCCAAATGATAACAACGGTTTGGGAATAATAATACGTCTTGATAACGGGAAATTTATCATCATTGACGGCGGTTATCAGCGGAACGAGGATGCGGCCCTTATTATGAGAACGCTGAAGGAGCAGGCGAAGGACCCGGACAATATCGAGATCGCGGCATGGATATTTACTCATCTTCACGCGGATCATGTGGGAGCTTTCATTAATTTTACTCCGCTGTATCATTCGAAAGTGAATGTGGAGAGCTTTATCTATGCTCCGTCTCCCGATAATTATCCGGAGGAAAGTACAGGCTATCATCGCATTATGGCACAGCTATTTAAAAAATATGAGGGTGCCACGGTATATCATGCAAGAACGGGACAGCGATATATGATCGGAAATGCGGAGATAGAGTTTCTTTTTACCACTGAAAATCTTTATCCGGATTGCTGCTATCAGCAGGCAAATACCAATTCGTTGATTTTTATAATAAAGGTCGAAGGAAAGAAGCTCCTGATAACAGGGGATGCTACCGATTTATCAATGGATTTTGTCAATAGAAATTATGGTTCGTATATAAAGTGTGACATCATTCAGGCAGCACATCACGGAGCGGCTCACGGAGACAATCTTGATTGTCCGGATACATTGTCAATTGAACAGTTTTATAAGAATGCCTCTCCCAATAGTGTGCTTTGGCCTACAAGCAAGAAGCATTACGAGGAGAATATTCTGACGAAGATCCGACCGGCAGTGGGTATATTGCTTTCGGGAAATACGGAGCAGATTCTGTCATCGGATAAAAACAGTATTATTGTATTAAAAAATGAAAGACTTGGGTAATCAATGCAAAAAGTAAAAATGTCTATAGTAGAATATCAGTGTTATCTAAATGATATAACTGGTAAAGGTTATCAGTCAGTTTGTTCAAACAGTATTGTGGAGAATTCTTTTACACTTTATAGATGTAATGAACACCGCTTACTTATAAGCTATTACCCTTCATTGGAAATAATGACCGAATATGAGAAACCATCTGATTTTTGTCTGAATGATATTGAGCAAAGCCATTCAGTGATATGTGAACCGAAATTGATCCTTCTCGGAGTTGAAATCGAAAAAAACGATAATAATGGAATGGGTATCATAATACGGCTTGAAAACGGCAAGTTTATAATTATTGATGGAGGATATAAGCGCAACGAAGACGCATGTCTAATCTATAACACGCTTATCGAACAATCACTTGATCCCAACACTATTGTTATTTCCGCATGGATCATTACTCACACGCACAATGACCACTGCGGGGCATTTATGTGCTTTACGGAGATGTACCGTGATAAGATTACTGTTGAACGTTTCCTTTTCCGACCGTCAGAGGATAATTATCCCGAATCGCAGACTCGTTATCATGAGATATTGCCGTCGCTTTTCTCGTTATATGATGGTGCAGAGATATGCTATGTGCATACGGGACAAAGGTTTGCTTTCGGTGGCGCGGAGCTTGAGTTTTTATTTACCCCTGAAAATCTCCTTGAAATCGGAGATTATACACAGCCAAATACAAACTCTTTGGTATTTACGATTGAATATAACGGACAGAAGCTTCTTATTACAGGAGATGCGACCGATATAGTTATGAAATTTTTGAAGAACTCTTATGGTGAATATCTGAAATGCGATCTTTTACAAGCGGCTCATCACGGTGCCGCCCACGGAGATCCGGATCCCCGAAGCCCTGATTTAAAGGATATTGATGATTTTTACGAGCTTACGGATCCCAATGTAGTGCTTTGGCCGACAAGTCAGTTTCATTACCAGAACTGGGTTCTTAACGGTAAACGACCGGGATTCAAGGTGCTTATGAATGGGAAACGGGAGCATATATGCTCAGGGAACACAAACAAAATCTATATTTTTTCGTCATATACAAACGGTAGTATAAAAATATAAGAGTATAAGAGGAAATCAGATATGGGACAATTCAGATATGAAATTCATTGCCATACCAAGCAGGCAAGTCTTTGCGGACGTCTGACCGGAGCGCAGGTAGCGGAATACTATTATGATAAAGGGTATCAGGGAATCATTGTTACGGACCATTTTTTCAACGGTAATTGCGCGATATCTCCGGAGCTTCCGTGGAAAGAACGCGTGGAACGTTTTTTTGACGGATATCGGGACGCAAAGACAGCAGGTGAGAAACTTGGACTTCAGGTTTTATGCGGTTGGGAGTACAATTATCTTACCACAGAGTTTCTTACATACGGTTTGGATATATCTTGGTTGATAGATAATCCCGATATTTTGTCGCTTTCACCTGAGGAATATTGCAATATAGTTCATCGGGCGGGGGGATTTATTATTCACGCACATCCTTTTCGGGAGAGATCTTATATAAGCTATTTCAGGCTTTTTCCCAACTATGTCGATGCGGTGGAAACAGTGAATGCAGCGCACCATATGTTTCCTGAATTTGATAAACGGGCAGATTTTTATGCCACTTCATATAAGCTAAAGAAAGTGGTCGGTTCTGATTTTCATTTTGAGTGGCCGGGAGGGCTTTGTGCAATGGATTTTGAAGAACCGCTTACCGATACAAAACACTTTATAAGACTTGTTTCAGAGGGAAGATACTCAAATTGGCGTCTTGATACAGACGGCAGAGTCATTGCCCGGATCAATTAAATAATAAGGATATATAAATTATATCTTTAATATCTTTAATTTATTATCAGGTCATTCGTTAAGGGGGGCATTGTTATGTTGTGGTACGATATTATGTTGCGGGTTGGATTTTCCGCGTTGATCGGAATGATAATTGGTTTTCAGAGAGAATTGAGCGGACATCCTGCGGGAATAAAGACTCATTCCATAGTGTGTATCGGAGCGGCGGTCGCTTCTCTTATCCAGCTTCAGATACTTTCCGATCATCCGGGAACCGATCCGACCAGGATCATAGCACAGGTTGTAAGTGGGATAGGTTTTATCGGAGCCGGATGTATTCTTCATGATTGTCGTTCTGATAAGGGGATCAAGGGATTGACAACTGCGTCGACACTGTGGGTGGTTGCCTGTCTCGGGATCGCTGCGGGGTTGGGATATTACATTATATGTATATCGGCCTTGATCGCGGTGATTTTTATTCTTATTGTTGTGAGCATTCTGATAAGGCATAAAAAAAGCAATCTTCAGTTTTCTGCAAATGATGCTGAAATCGATCATACTGTGATAACATCGGATAAAACTGCATTGTTGGAGGAAAACGCGATTCAAAACCATACCACAGTTCTTGAGGAGTGTAAATCCGGTAAAAACGGATAATAGAAAAATCCCCCTTGCGGTAGAACTTAGAGCAGCTACTGTAAAGGGGATTCTGTGTATCAAGAGAACATAGACTTATCAGGATATATGAAAAAACACCTAAACTCCGGGAACAAGGATTAAGGTTAACAACAAATTGAGGGAAATCGGACATTTTGTATGAGAAAATATATGATTTTTCAAGTGACACACCTGAAACCGGCGGAAAACTTCTTCGAAAAACAGGCGGTAGAAATGAACTATCCGTACAGCAATTAAGCAGGCTGAGCCGATTGCAATATGGACTTGTAGGAGAAGAAAGGTATATCAAAGAGTTAGAATGGGAAACGAAAGAACGAGGGAATATCTTCCACTTACTGAAAGGAGACGAGGATAAGTGTAAAATTTATGGTAATCTGCCGACATCCTCCATGGTATAATGTTGTAGGTTTGGCAACCGTATTACGAAAAGGAGATTTTAAGCAATGTTTGATAAGACAAAAAAACAGCGCATTCGAAGTATCGATACCGGCACCACATGTTTTTGCCCTAAAGTACGGGAAGAAAGAGATAGATATATCTAAGAGCAGGTAAAACCGGTTGCGTCCTGGGCAAATTCAGATTTGTGATTTTTATAGGGGTTGTAAAAGCGCCGTTTTGAATCATTTCTTTTCGGATATATGCCGATTTGTCCTTGTTCTTTCTGCATATTAATATCTGTTCGGAGAAGCCTTGAAGGATTTCTTCTTTCAAATGCCCTTTCTGAAAAAAACGCCGTCGAATCGGTTTCTTATCCGATTCGACGGCGTTCACTTTCTGCTTATTTTGAGTATTCCGGTTTGCAGAAGGTTATCATGCTAAAGAGGTCAATGATTCTTTTTTTTGACGACGGCTGTCGAGATACCGACTGCTGCGACGCCGGCGAACAGTAAACTGAAGATGACAGTATCACCGGTGTTCGCATTATCTCCCGAGGAAGACGAAGGCTTTAATTCGGCAATTAGCGCCGATGCACCGTCGATTATTTTGGCATAATGGCAATCATACGGATCTCGGCACCATTCCAGCCGGAGCGCATAGTAAGAATCGCTGATGGATGACTTCCATTCGTCCCAGCCTTTTCCGCCCCAGCCTTTGTTTGTACCGTCGTAGAAGTCGGTAAGCTTTGCTGAATGCCCTTCGTGAAGAAGGAAGCTGGCTACCGATTTCGGCTCGTTCCATGAAAGATCTCCGGAAGCCTGAAGAGGCGTGTTTGCATCTCCCCAGCAGAGTTCATCACCTCCGTCTGCTTTATCCTGTGCGAGACAGAGGGCAGAGAAAGTTATCGTGTCTGACCATGACGGTCTGACGGTTTCCAGCGTTCCGTCGTCTTTATATAATGCACCGGTGAGAAGCGTGAGCGTATTTTCTTCCCTGATGGCAATGGGATAGCTGACTTCTGCTTCGGAATTGTAGATAGGGAGATAATGACAGCTGTAGTCCACAACCCCTTCTATTGCCGCGCAGTCAA
>USPP01000009.1 GCA_900556615.1 uncultured Eubacteriales bacterium | reverse complement strand
GTCGGCAGGGGAGAAAGCCATCGAAGCGGATGAACATCTCAAAAAGAACTATACAAGCGTTGATACACAGACAAAAGCACTTATCGAAGTGAAATCCGGGACAGCGGATATAGCAATCGTTGACTATGTCATGGCTGTCTCCTCTGTAGGAGATAATACCGATTACAGCGATCTTATGATTGTAAGTAATCTGAAGCTCTCCTATGAGGAATATGCTATCGGATTCAGAAAAGACAGTCCTGTAACGCTTGAAAAAGTAAATGCAGCGATCAACGAGCTGATTGCCGACGGTACGCTTAATAAAATAGCGGAAAAGTACGGTGTTGCTGAACAGCTTATTTCGAATCAAAAAGGATAAATCATTGGATTTGCCTCTTTTAGAAAAACATAGAGATATAAAATTATAATTACGCTGAAACACCTGATGTGGAACCGATCTCCTGTCAGGTGTTTGTGTGTGCGAATTTCATTTGAAAGGGCAACAATATGTCGTTTATTCGAGTAACTGCGGAGCTTATCAGCGGATTTGAAACCACACTTTTAATTTTTTTTGTTACATTAATTTGCGCGGTACCTCTCGGATTGCTGATAACCTTTGGTTCTATGTCAAAAATAAAGCCGATTGCATGGTTCATGCGGGTTTTTGTATGGATTATAAGAGGCACGCCTCTGATGCTGCAGGTAATAATTGTTTTTTACGGTCCCGGTCTGTTATTCCATGTTCCTATGAGCAACAGGCTTCTTGCGGTTCTCGTTGCATTTATTATTAATTACGCGGCGTATTTTTCGGAAATATATCGTGGCGGTATTGCTTCCATACCTAAAGGACAATATGAGGCAGGTCAGGTTCTCGGTATGACCAGGAGTCAGATCTTTTTCAGGATTATTCTTAAGCAAGTAATCAAACGCATTATTCCTCCGATGAGCAATGAAATTATTACACTTGTAAAAGACACATCTTTGGCGCGTGTAGTTGCGGTTATAGAGCTTGTAAAAGCGGCAGACGATATTGTTGCGGGTTATGCCATTATTTGGCCTCTCTTTTATGTCGGAGCGTTTTATCTTTTGTTTTGCGGAATACTTACGATTCTTTTCGGAAAAATCGAAAAGAAGCTCGATTACTACAAAGGGTGATTACTATGTCCATACTTGAAGTTGAAAACATAAAAAAACATTTCGACAAATCAGAAATTTTAAAAGGAATAAGCTTCTCTCTTGAAAAAGGCGAGATTCTTTCGATAATCGGTTCTTCAGGAAGCGGAAAAACAACCCTTTTGCGGTGTTTGACTTTTCTTGAAAAAGCTGATGAAGGTATTATCAGAGTAAACGGTCAGACCATTTTTAACAGTAAATCCGAAGAGAAACGTTCTGTTTCGGAGCAGAGAAGTGCACAATTGAATTTCGGCCTTGTTTTTCAGAATTTTAATCTTTTTCCGCAGTATAATGTCCTTGAAAATGTTACGCTGGCAAAAAAACTGCTTGCAAAAGAACGGGAGGATTACAGAAAAAACCGAAAGGCAATTATTGAGCAAATTGAGCAGGAGGGCAAAGAGCTTATAGCGAAAGTGGGACTTTCAGAAAAGCTGAAAAACTA
The DNA here is from genome assembly GCA_900556615.1 of uncultured Eubacteriales bacterium. Classification (GTDB taxonomy): domain Bacteria; phylum Bacillota; class Clostridia; order Oscillospirales; family CAG-272; genus Colimorpha_A. The sequence continues at coordinate 13,817 of USPP01000009.1, read as the reverse complement.
TCCTTGTGAGCTTTCCGGAGGTCAACAGCAGCGTGTTGCCATAGCAAGGGCGCTTGCTTTGAATCCGAATATACTGTGTTTTGATGAGCCGACGTCCGCTCTGGATCCTGAACTTACCGGAGAAGTGCTTGCCGTTATGAAATCATTGGCACAGCAGAATATGACTATGATTATTGTAACTCATGAGATGGCATTTGCCCATGACATATCTACTAAGGTAATTTTTATGGATCAGGGCATTATTGCCGAGACCGGAACACCTACCGAGGTTTTTGATTCGCCCAAAAGCAACCGACTTCGTTCTTTTCTCAGTTCATATTAAGGCAACACCGCCGGGTGCATGGCTAACGCCTTTGTTGCGCATACGCTCGCATCTATTCCGTCATGCTTCACCAAATTTTGTCGGCAAAGGTGTCACTCTTGTTTTCTCAATTTTGTATTGTCTGACAAAAAATCCGGCGGCGCAACTGCACAACGATCATTGCCTTAATAAAAAATATATATAACTTCCTCAATCGCTTGAGGAAAAGGAGGGATACCGGATATTGTTTCCGGTATCCCTCCGATGTTATGTGAAACAGAACTATTTTGTTTTTTAACTTCGTTTTTTTATTTTTAGATACAGACGAGTAAAGCGCCTCTCTCAATTTCCTTCTTTCTTAACGATAAGGTATACTTATCCTTCTAAAGAATTCTTTGTTTGTTCTTGACGTATCAAAGTTATATACGTTTAAGGCAATACCTTCGGGCTCACGGTTTACGTCTTGATGATGCTCTGCGGGCAATTTTCTGTCGTACTTGAGGGTACCACTAAAAACCACTGCCCAAATCCGGCTTGATCTGTTATTCGTCTTTGTCACAGAAATCCTTGATGATGTATACGCTTTCTGCGGAATTTTTGTTTTGACTGACAAAAAATGCAACTGCACATCTGTACTGTCAAAATCCGCCGGTATTATCTTAATATTTCAAGTTTATCTATGGTGTTGGGCAATAAATCCGCCTGAAAGAACCTTTGACGATTTATTCAGTGATTCCATAGAGATACCCTTCACAAATTTTTCCGGTAGAGGAGTCACTCTTTTATCCTCAATTGGTATCGTCTGACAAAAATAGGACTGCGCATCTCCGGAATCAAAACCCGGCGGTATTGCCTTATAAATATTGTACACGTATAATTTATAGCATGAGTTTGTTTCGACAGAATCAATCATAATAGAAGTCCAGTGGAAAGTATAAAGGCGAACAGGGACATAGGATGGTGTCCTGATGCATAGGAAATTTTTTCAGACAAAGAAGTATTTCCCGTTTCGATATTTGATGCTTTTCTTTAATAAAAAAGTATCTGCTGAACCTTTTTTATAAAAATACAATGCGTCTGGACAGGGGGATAAGCCGAGTCGAGCGTCTCTTGAAGCTCTTATGCTTTCTTCAGTCGGTTCCTTTTTATAATCATATAGATATGCGTCTTTGAATTGCGGTTCACCGAAAACTACCGATGCAGCATTATCCGGAAATCCTACAGAGTTAATGCGATTGAATATGATTCCGGCTAAAGCAACCTTCGTGAGATATTCCGCATCGGGACATACTGCTTCTATTGTGGATGCAATAAATCGCTCTTCTTCGTAACGGAGTATGTCCTCGATATCTGTATAAATGCCAAGGCTGTAAAGTGTTTCTGGCGTACAGGAGCCTGAAATAGGAAGTGCATTATCTTCCTGATATCCTTTGACTGCTTCTCTTGTGGTGATATCGAAAATCCCGCTTATCTCACCGCTGTAATATCCTTTTTCTTTAAGCTTAATTTGAATGTCGGCAATCTCATCCTCCGAATCAGTAAATCCCGAGAAAACCTCTGCAGCTTTTTCCGGTTCGGGATAAAAAATAATTCGATATCCCCCGATAATTACTGTCATAATTGCTGCTGAAGATAGCAGCATTTTAATATACAGTTTCATCATTGATTACCATGCCCTTTTCTTATCTTTTTTTGTTATAGCTCTGTTTTGATAGTATCGACAGTATAGATTAAAATTATTGCTTTTTTCTTGTCTGTATGAAAATAAAATCGCCTGAAATGGTAATTAGGGCGGTGTCCATAAAACGATTAATGGAGTTATCGTATTACTCCATTTTGTATATGCTGTGCTTAAGGAGGGCACTCCCAAGCAAGATTGTGGCAGCAAAGCTGATCCCAGGTCAATCTTGCTCTTATGCCCCTTATCAAAATAATAAGAAAAACTGAAAATTATTTTTGAATTTTTTATATAACACTTTCATTTTGAGAAAGCAGTGATAACTTTACGGTACAAGGGCACAACACCAGAATTTAAGAAACGAGCGTTGAAAAGAGCGGATGACTGAAAAGTTATCTGCTCTTAATAATTTTTGATATAATATCTTAGTTATTTATAAAAGTAAGAACCCATTTTTCAACAAGTGAGTTTTCTTGAAGCGATATCAAAAAATGCCTATTACTTATACGGTAGAACGAAAAATTCTACACAAATCCATGTTAAAATGAAGGATCACGGAGGTATAAGTGATGACAAATCGAAAAGTTACAGACGAGATGCTGATTACATTTAAAACAAAATTGAAAGAAGAGGAAAAAACAAATAACACAATTGAAAAGTATATGCGAGATATTCGTTATTTTCTTCGCTTTACGCAAGGACGGGAAGTCAACAAGAGTTTGGCAATTGAATACAAAGCGTTTCTCGAAGAAAAGTATGCCATAGTAAGTGCCAATTCAATGCTTGCTGCGCTTAATTCTTTCCTTAGGTTCTTAGAATGGCACGATTTATGCGTAAAGCAATTTAGAGTGCAACGGCAAGCGTATTGCTCTGAAAACAAGGAACTCACAAAATCTGAATATCGCTCTCTTGTACGGACAGCAGAAAGAAAAAATAACGAGAGGCTTTCTCTCGTTATTCAGACGATTTGCGGTACAGGCATCCGTGTCAGCGAATTACCATATGTCAGGGTAGAAGCGGCACGGAAGGGCGCAATGATTGTTTCTTGCAAAGGGAAAACAAGAACTGTTTTTCTGATATCAAAACTTTGTAAAAAGCTTCTTGCATATGCCAAAAAACAGAAAATAAACTCTGGAATGATTTTCATTACCAAAAATCGAAAAGCGTTGAATCGAAGCAATGTATGGTGTGATATGAAAAAGCTATGCAAAGAAGCAGGCGTAAATCCCGAAAAGGTTTTTCCGCACAATCTAAGGCACTTATTTGCTCGTACATTCTATGGAATCGAAAAGGACATTGCCAAGCTTGCCGATATTCTTGGTCATAGCAGTATTAATACAACACGTATTTATATTATGAGTACCGGCGCAGAACACAAACGCAAGCTTGAAAATATGCGACTGATAATATAAAACGGACGTCATATCCAACGGATCATGACGCCCACTTCATAATTTTTATTATGTTGTGAACTTGCATATATGCAATTATTATTATATCATAAAAAATCAATTTTTTCAATAGTTTTCGCACAAAAAATGCTCTTTTTTAAACATTTTTTTGAAAATCTGCACGTCAAAAAGACCAATGAAGCGATATTTTTTCATTGGTCTATCTTGCTATGCCTATTTTTTTAGTGAAGTTAGTGCTTATATATATCTCTCGCGCGGACTATCATAACATAATAAAAATTATGTTGTATTCTTGACTGTGTCTAATATCGGTTATAAAGACTGATTTTAGGGAATTTATGCCGAATTTTTATCGTGGAGCATTTCATATGGTATAAATTCGTGAAAAAATACAGTTGAAGCGTAAAAATCTATTACCAAAAAGAAAAAGGAGCAGTCATATGAGTCAATGTTACAATTGTCGTTATTTTCGTTCTTCTGAGGGAAAGTGCGGATACAATGGGTATTCGCGTTCATCTTCTTCTGAATGCACCATCGCAGAGCATCGCCCTTACGGGGACCGTGTTTGCGGCAACTGCAAAAGCTTCCGTCCCGAAGAAAAGCGCTGTATGGAAACTGGTAATCGCAAGGATCCCTGGGAAAGCTGCGGCATCTACAAACATAATCCGGCGTGACGCTCGATAAAGTATGCTAAAATTAGGAGAAACAGTATATGGTTGAATTAGAGAAGGTAATTGAGACATTTAATACTGAAGAAGGATCAACCTTAGTTGCCGAATACTTAAAGCGCGTATTCCCGAAAGACGGGACTGACAAACCGAGCGACGATTGGATCAAGATGGCAACATTCAAGCTGATGGAATGCGTTTCTGAAAACGCCACTGTTCCGGAAGGAGCAGATTGTCACACGTTTTTGCTTGAATTCTTGAAAGGGCTGATCGACGCAACCGAACCTGTGGGCGAAGCAAAGACGGAATTCGCGGATGTTCCGCCCAGACCGTTGCCAACCGGCTCACCGTATCTAAATCCTGAGGAAGTCAATTGGCTGCTCAAATACGATGCAAAGGTGAAGGCATCAGCCGATTACTACGTAAAATGGTTCCGGAGAGAGCATGGAGATAAGTGCAGTTTAATGAACGACGAAATGATCATTGAAACGGCTTTGGATATGTTATATAAGCTGAATCGTCGAGACTCTTCTATCGTTTCCCGGCTTTCGGGAGCCGGACCTTCTTTCTTCAAGCAGTACGAAGAAGGCACGCCTGAAGAAATCGTTATCCGCTACTTGGATTCGTCGTCTGGCAGAAAAGAACGTGCTTCCGACACGTCAAGCACCGTTTCAAGACCGAAAGCTGATAGTTCATCGTATTCCGGTACCCGTTCCTCGCGTAAGTTCGATTCGGTACGCAAAGAGGAACTTCTGAAGGAGAAGAAAAAGAACACAACATTGGGAATTGTCTTTTTGTTTATTTTCTGGCCGTTAGCCGTCTATTTTTTCTACAAGGCCTCTCAAATTGGCAAGGAAATTGATTTGTTATAACGCTTAGAACATAAGTCTGTAGCGTTTTTGATGAAACAGATATGGACAATACACTCGCAAACAGCACAGTTTCCTCAACAAAAGATCCTGTTGCAGAAAAGGATGACAATATTCCATCTAAACACAAATCAGCTTTAAAAAAGGCAAGTCATATAGCGATATTATGCATATCAGACAAGGGGCGAAGATACCGTTGAAAGTAGCTTCGCCTTTTTTGATATTTAATAAACTGTTTTACGAGCACTCCTATTATTTATTATTATCGCAGTTTCGGAAAAGGAATACGGAATTTTTTGATGTTCTCGCGATATGATATAAATGAGGGTATTGTTCATAAGAAATGAGATAAAAGTTTTCGTTTCGGTTATCCAGATAAAAGAATATTTCATAGAATATTTTATCTTTAAGCTCGGATGATATTCCGGAAAGCATTTTAACAAGGATAATATTTACAGATTCTTGATTGCTTAATTTTCTGCAGGTAAGAATCACATTTTCCATTATGTTTTCGGAACAGAGAGTTCTGAGATATGTTTTGATATCGGACAAGGTGGAAAGCGAAAGCTCGACCGGTGAAAAATCGTTGGCGGAACGTATATTAAGCAATTCGGAGCGGTAAGCTTCTTCTTTTGTTTCGATAAGTCGGTATTTCAGGCAATATTTATCTGCATTTTCTGTATCGCCGATTAATCGAAAATAGGATATGAGAGCCATATATGCCCGGGGAGCTATATATCTGTTTTGTTCAGCGGCTTTTAAAACCATTGCGATACCGGATTCATCAAACTGTGAAAGAAGCAGCTTACCTTTTTCGAAACAGGCATTGGCATTATCGGGATTCCGGAAGAGTATTTCGTCGAAAATTTTTTCCGCACTTCGATATTCTGAAATCGTGATATATGCGATACCGATTTTCAAGAGATCGGATTCTTCGAGAAGAATACCGGTTTGTATATCCGACTCATATTTATCCGTTGTCTCTTTAGGAAAAAGATATTCGATGTTACGCATTTTATCATATTCCCCGCCAATAGAGTCAGCAAAAAGATCGTTTCCGAGCTTCAGAAGATTTTCTCCTTCGGAAATATAAGACTGATTTATCGAGGCGGAATCGAGTATAACTTCTTTCAGACCGAAGAAATCAAGCTTTTTCCTAAGTGGAGTTCCGAATCCTCCTTCCTCGGTGTTGAGAATCAAATTTTTGAGTGTCCCATCAGAGCGTAAAACCATTTTATTATATTCTGTAAGAAGGCGTTCCTGAAAGTCGCGGGGAGGCGCGGGATTCTCGTATAGACTGAAGGCGGGAGGTAATTTCAGAAAAATATGGTATCTCGTAAGCTTTGCTATCCCGTTTAGATAATCCGTTGGAATAGCAAAACGGATAACGGCATTGTTTTTTAATTTTTCGTCGCAGTCTTCAGCTTTTTCAAGCATAGCAAGTATTTTGGATTCAATCAATCTGAAAGGGAAGATAAGAAAGAAATTTGGGAAAATATCCGTTTCGCTATTAAAAGCAAGCTGCCAATGAGTATATTTTTTTTTCAAATCGGTGTCGACAGATAGGGAATTGTATTTGATCAATCCCATTTCGGCGGTCAGCATTGCTTCAAGCTCGTACTCAGTAAGAAGAGCAGGAATGTGAGTTCCGATAATAATGCGCATTTCGCCGTCGATCGATGTTGCCGATAGCGGGAATCCCATTTGAACAAAAATTCTGATTTTTTCGTTTATTCCGATTGCGGATGCGGCATTTCTTGCTATTTCAAAAAGCTTGACATACTCGTTTTGATCAAGCTCAACACAGTCGGTTACCGCTTCAAGCCTGATTGTTGCCGCATAGATAAAGCGATAAATCATGTAAGCGGCAAATAAGGAGAATAGGAAATGAACAGCCGGCATCAATTGATACGAGAGTCCGCACAGAAAGAGCGTGACTGCAAACGTAAGGAAAAGAATTGCGTAATAAAAATAGGAGAGTGCGAAGACTGTTTTCAGTGAGAGCTTAGGGGCTAAAATATTTTTTGTATTAAAGGAAAATAAAAATGAAATCGTAAAGACTGCACACAGTATGACAATCAGAATATCTGTTAAACTTTCAACTGAATATCCGTTTCGGCTCAGATATATTCCGAAAAAGTATATAAGACCGGAAAAAAGAAAGCTTAGACAAAATATAAGAAATTTGTGAAGGAGGTTGTTTCTCTTCATTTTTATTACCTGTCCTTACGGTATGTGGATTTTCTTCTTTTTTGGGATTTATAGGAAATTTCATATAAAACTGATGATAGATGAAAATATGGATAATTTATCTCTGAAAAATTCATGTATTAAAGAAGCTTGAGTAAAGTGAGGCGGTTTCTTACATACGGTGAATATCGGAGCGTAGCTGCAAGAAAGCTGTTATCTGACGGAAGACCAAGATCACTGAGTGTTGTTTTCCCCCCTTTTGAAGCGAGAAATTCGCTTACAAATTTGGCATCGGGAAGCTCGGTCTCTGCGAGGTGCCGTATCTCTTTCCATACGGAATTAAGCTTTTCCTGCGTTATGGTGTCGGGAATAAAGGGGATGTTTTCTTTTATAATTCCATCGGTAAGATCTTTAAAAACAGGGGAAAGAAATTCTCTTGTAAGGGGCTTTTTTGTAAGCTTTAAGTCGGAAACAGATTTATATAGGTCAAGGAGAATAATTGTCGATACCCCTACCTGTTCTCCGTGAAGTGCGTCAGTTTCCGGATTGGCACAGTGCATTTCCCAGAAATGAGAAAGGTGATGCTCTGCGCCTGATGCGGGACGGGTGTTACCGAATTGCTGAATCGCAATGCCGGAGAGAACAAGACATTCCATGAGCTTTGATACAAAGGCTTTATCATGATAATCGGTTTCTATAAGCCCCTTTATTGCATCGCGTTCCATTTTTTCTATATAAGGATCATAACGTTCTCCCGTCAGAAGATTGGCTACTTTCCAATCGAAAATGCACACATATTTTCCGAGAATGTCACCGATTCCCGAAAGTGAAAGAACGGAAGGCGCATCACATAACACCTCAGGTTCTGCAAAAAGCGCGACGGGAGCTTTGGCGGGAACCGTCAGCTTCTGTCCATTTATTGTCATGGCCGCCATAGACGATGCAAAACCGTCCACGCTCGCAGCGGTAGGAAATGATATGAGAGGAAGTCCTAGTTCTGCTGCGTTATACCGTGTAATATCATGTATCGAACCCGATCCGCAAGCAATCAATACACCGGATTTCTCTTTTTCTATTCTGCTTCTTGAAAGGGCGGCTGCTTCCGGAGTAGCATGTTGCCTATCCGGATAAACATATTTACTGTATTCATCAAAATATTCGTTTGCATATTTCTCGGTATTAACATCGCAGATTACGAAAGGTTTTTTACCGGAAAAGTCGTTTTGGATATAATTCATTAGCTTTTTGGCAGCTCCGATGCCTATAAAGACGGGCTCGGTTAAAATTTTATTCAGCATAATTTCGCGTCCATTCATATTTTATTTGTTTGGGAAATATATTGTATCAAGGGAATGCCAATAATTAAATTTCGGGAGGAAATACGGAATGTTTGTGTATTCAATGCGGGCTTCGACGCTGAAGCTCATCGGAGTGATAGGAGTATCCGTGATTGCGCTTGTGGTTTTGCTTACGATGATACCGACCTATGAGCCGACGGCGGCATCTCTTATGTATTCCGATGCCGCAACCTATAATTACAGTAAAATAAAAACCAATGATGACAGGTTAAATTTTCTGAATCAGTTTGGGTGGGCGGCGGAATCGACTCCAATCGAAGAGGAGGAAGTTACAATTCCGGGAGAATTTGACAAGGTTTTTGTAAGCTATAATGAGCTTCAAAAACAGCAGGGGCTTGATCTCTCAAAATATAAACGGAAAGATGTTACAAGATATACCTATAAGATAACGAATTATCCGGATTATGACGGTACCGTTTATGCCAACATACTTGTATACCGTGGCAAGGTAATAGGTGGCGACATATGTTCGGCAGACGTAAACGGATTTGTTCGCGGTTTTGACGGAAAAACCAAGCTTCCATAAAACAATTCGAAAGTAAATCATCAGAATGGCATTGAGTTTTCTTGTTCTACAGGATAAACCGTTTCGGCGGTATGTCAATAGCCTTTGCGAGTGAGAAAGAATAGAGTACGACTCTGTCTGCCGGGCGGCACATCAATTTTTCACAGGCCAAGAGATAATAAGATAATTGATTTATATGCTTATTGATCAGATATTCCTCCGCCGCTTTCGGATCAGTGCGGAGTTCATAGGGGATTCGATCGGTCTTATAGTCAAGAATGGTAAGCTTTTCGCGGGTATCTGTAAAAACGCAGTCCATGATTCCTTGAACCAGGACAGTCTCGTTTTTGAGCGATTCTTTCATCTCGGGTTCTGACGTGAAGATCGATGCAGGCAGTTTTGCGTTAAATCTGATCTCACGTTTGATAAATTCAGCATCTCTTAGAGAAAAGAAAATATCGGAGGAAAGGAAGCGATTAATCGCTTCTTTTTCTATAAGTTCTGATGTAAAGGCATCAAGGAAGCCATAGTCAATCAGTCTTTTGATTTCATGGTCAACACCGTACTTCTCAAGAAGAGCAAAATCGCAGAATTGCATAAACTGATGAGTGGCAGTTCCTCTGTCTGCCGCATCGGTGTCTGATTCTAACATAAAGGAAGGCTTCTTCATCTTTTCTTTACGTTTTGATGAGTATTTTACAGAATCGTCGTATTCGTCAAGTACCTCAGGATAAAGCTCTGATACCGAAAGCTTGGCAGGTATTAAATAACCGTTTCCGGGATAGCGGAAGTTGAATCGATTTCTGAACTCGTCTTCCAGTTTTTTTATCTCTTCCTCACAGCAAGCGACTTCTTTGTTTTCAGGAATGCTCTGAGTATTTCCGGTTGTCTTATCTTCCATGCTTTCTGATTTTGTTTCGTCTGCTGAAAGAATCCGGACGATATTAGGCAAATATTTTCCTATCGAAGAAATAAGAATCCATGAAATAAAGTTATCCCGAATTTGGTAAACATATCCGTTTGCACAATCGGAATACCTGGAAAGGTGGCGGCAATCTTCAACAAGCTTTTCGGGATCGTTGTCCGATGCTGTTATTATAAGCTTATTTACCGCTCTTGTCAAGGCGACATACAGTACCCGTATCTCTTCCTCACAGTTTTTTTCCGATATACCGAGAGCTTCCGCTCTGCGCATGAGTGTATCATATGTCGCAAGTCCCGTGTCATCTGACAATTTCATTGCGGTACCGAAATCTTTATCAATGAGCACTTTCTCCTGCGTATCCGCATTGGAGAAGGAAGCGGCACAGTCGCAAAGAAAGACCACGGGATATTCAAGTCCCTTTGACTGGTGAATTGTCATCACACGGACTGCTTGTTCCGCCTCGGAGGAAGCGGAGGCGGAATCAAAGCCGGCGCCCGATTCAAGAACATCGTTTATATATCTGATAAAATTGTAAAGTCCCTTGAAGCTGCCGGATTCAAATTTTCTTGCATAATCATATAGCATCAGGAGGTTTGCTTTTTTGTCGGAAAAGGAATTTTTCTCGTCAGTCCCGGTTGCCATTGCAAAAATATGAGTATCGCAGTAAATTGCCCATATCAGCTTATCAACAGGTTCAAAGGAGAGCTTTCGGTATTGCTCCAATTTTTCAAGAAAATACTTACCTTTTTCGAAATGATAATCGGCGGTATATTGCTTCAAGGCAAAGAAGAGAGAACCTTCTTTTGCATAATTTCGTATAGTGACAAGCTCGCTTAATGTAAAATTGAATATCGGGCTTTTGAGTGTTCCTGCAAGGTAAATGTCTCTTGACGGATTGTCAATGACATTAAGTATATTCATTACGAGAAGGACCTCGGGATTGACGAAAAGATCCTTTGATACCTGATTTTGGCAGGGAATGTTCAGCTTTTTCAGAGCATCTTCATAGATTGCTGCCGAACGGGAGGCGGAGCGAAGGAGGATGCAAATGTCACGGGGAGAATAACCTTCGGAAATAAGAGAAGAAATTCTTTCAGCGACAAATTCAGCTTCAACAGTGCGTCTTTCGGCAGACTTTCCTTTTTCGGAAGCAACAATATGTATTTCTACCTTGTCGTCTCCGGAGCCCTGTTTTCCGCAGATAAGCTCGTCGGAAGAATCATATGGTACGGTTTTTCCTGCCGAGGTAAAAAGCGAGCCGCATACAAGATTTACAAAATCGATGATCGGTTTATCACATCTGAAATTATGGCTTAAATATATTTTATCAATCCTGTTGTCAAGACGATAAGCGGCAAACAGAGCCGGTTCAGCTCCTCGAAAACCGTATATGCTTTGTTTGATATCACCGACCATAAAACGCGAGGACGCTGTTGAAATAGCAGTGAAAATCATATCCTGAAGCTTATTTACATCCTGATATTCGTCAATGTAAATCTCATCAAAGTCATGCGATACCGAAATTGCTGCTTTTGTAGGTTTTCCTGACTCGTCGACAAGAAGCTTATATGCTGTGCGTTCGAGATCATTGAAGTCCAGCAGGTCTCTCTTTCGCTTTTCAGCAGAATAGAGCTTTTCGAAGGATTTGAGAAATAAGTACAGCTTACGAACGAAGTCATGCGTTTTTACGGCGGTTTTTCGTACCGTTTCGTCATTTTGAGAGAAAAACAACTCGCATATTTTTGTGAGCTTATTTCCAAACTCAGTCCGCGCATTTCGATAAAAGAGACAATCATCGGTTTGATATTCTTTTTTCAACGGTTTGAGGGGAACCGGAGAGCGGCTTTCTAAAACTTTTTTTACCTTTTCGATATCGTGCGAACGGGCTGCTTCAAAAAGGCTTGCCGCATACCGGTATTCATATTCAAAAGAAGGATAATATTTATCGGCATATATATCATCGTTCTGAAAAAAGTCGCAGGCGTCAGAGAAAATTTTATTGTAGTAACCAAAAACGTCGCACAGATGCGCTGTTATCTGTTTTCCCCATACGGAACTGTAAATTCCTTCCTCTATAACCTTCTCAAGCTGATATGCCGAATCGGCAAGAAACTCTATACCGCGAGGAAAAGAGGCAACTTTTTCATATACGGATATGAGCATTTCCGATAACTTGTTGTCTTTCAGCGAAATAAAATTGTCTGCAAATTCCGCAAAATTTTCGATATCATGATAACCGGGGACCGAAGAATAGTAATTATCGATAACGAGATCGGCAACCTGTTCCATCATCAGTGAGGATTGAGTCTGATCCGAAACAGATACGGAAGGACTTAATCCGATCTGTTCGAAATTTTTCTTTATAAGGTCAAAACAAAAACCGTGTATAGTAGATATTTTTGCGTTTTGCAGGAGTATATATTGATGCTTCAGCCGTTTATCGTAAGGATTTTTTGCAATAGCCTCCGACACTGCCTTGGCGATACGTTCTTTCAGTTCATTCGCCGCTGCTTTTGTAAAAGTTACAATCAGCATACGCGAAATATCGGCAGGATTTTCTTTATCCGTCAGCTTTTCAATAATTCTTTTTGTCAGAACGGCGGTTTTTCCTGAACCGGCAGCAGCGGAAACAAGAATGTTTTTTCCGTTTCGGTGTATGGCGTCAAGCTGGGCTTCCGTCCATTTTCTTTCCGGCATCTTTATCTTACTCCTTTCATTGATTTGCCGAAAATGCCGCGGGATTACGGCATACGGCTTTGTGGGGACAATAACGGCAGCCGTCGTGCTTTATATCTTTGAGGGGAATTGCCGAAGCTTCTCCGGATTTGATTTCATAAGCAAGCTTTGAAACCGTTGAGCAAACGTTGTCCATAAGCTTTCCGAAGTCTTCAAGAGTTTCGAGAGAGAGAGAAGAAGAAAGACTTCCGTCTTTTTTCAGAGTAACGGGTATATATTTACCGGATAGTTTTCTTTCCATAAGGCGAAGTATTTCTTCGTCGTTTATAAGCACTCCCTTGCGCTTCAGCGTATCGGAGACGGCAGAGAGTACTTCTGCTTCCTGTGTATCGGGCGTTACGTTCACATCCGAAGTTTTGGCAGTACAATACAAGACGCCTGCGGGAAGGATATCGCCTGTTACCCCCAGCGTCTTACGGAAGGTTCCTTTTCTGTCTTTCCATATGGAGAATAGGTAGAGAAGCATTTGAAGATTAAGTCCGAGACTTATGTCATAAAGAGAAAATTCTTTATTTCCTGTCTTATAGTCAACAACACGAACATAAACGTTTTCTCCCCTGCGGCAGATATCCACTCTGTCGACAATTCCGTAAATGTATGCGCGGCTTCCGTCGGGAAGAGGAATGTCAAGCGGTGCAACCGTATTCGGAAGATCGCCGTTTGTTATTTTCATCTCAAAAAATCTCGGTATAAATTCACTCTGTGAAAATTCATCGAGCAAATTATTGATCAGAATCATGACAGAGCGTCTGAGCCTCTTGAAAAGCTGAAGTGCGCGCTCCGAGATTCTTTTGGTTTTATCTTCCCCGAATATACCCGTTATATAATCGTCGATTATATCGTCAACAAGCCGTGTTTTTTCTTCCTCGGAAAGCTCCTTTATCTGTCCGTCTTCATCCGTTACGGCGGAAAAGAATCTTTCAAGAATACGGTGGACAAGATTTCCTGTATCGGAGGCGCGGAACTCATATCTTTCTCTTGGCTGAAGCTTAAGAACGTAATTACATTCGTATCCGAAAGCGCACATTACATAGCTGTCAAGACGGGATTGGGTAAGGGAAATATCCCCGTTGAAAAGTAATTCTGCGGTTTTCTGATCAAGTTTTTCGTCTTTTGTGATAAGCGGCTGCCTTTTTGAGGCAAGGAGAGGCGCGTATTCCGTATCCTCGGAATAA
>USPP01000008.1 GCA_900556615.1 uncultured Eubacteriales bacterium | reverse complement strand
GCGGCAGGACTTGACCCTCTCGGAAGAGAGGAAATACTCGGCGGTATTTGTTCTTATCAGCGTAAAAAGGGAAGCACGGTGATTATTGTGAGCCACAGCATGGAGGATATGGCAAGATATGCCGACTGTCTTGTTGTGATGAATCAGGGAAAGATTCTTATGCAGGGAAGCTGTGCGGAAATTTTTTCACAGCCTGAAAAGCTTTCCGGGATCGGTCTGGATATTCCTCAGATAACGCGGTTTATGCTCGAGCTTAAAAAACGCGACGTAGAAGTGAGAACTGATATCTTTACCGTAGAGCAGGCAAGAGACGAAATACTCAGAATCGCCGGAGGAACGCGCCATGCTTAAGGATATAACGCTCGGTCAGTATTTTCCCGGCGACTCTTTTCTGCACCACCTTGATCCGAGAATAAAAATAATTTCCGCGATCCTGTACATTGTGGTAATCTTTTTGTGCAAGAATCTTTTTTCCTTTGCCTTTATTACTCTTTTTACCTTAATATTGGTGTTTGCATCCGGCATTTCGGTGAAAACCATACTAAAAGGAATAAAGCCGCTGGTTTTTATTCTGATATTTACAACCGTATATAATGTTTTTTTCTATGACGGAGAGACGCTTCTTGTTGATATCGGATTTATTGATATCTATTACGAGGGTGTGATGTATGCGCTTGTGATGGCGGTGAGAATTATATGTCTTCTTGTCGGTTCAAGCGTTATATTAACCTATACGACTTCACCGATTATGCTTACCGACGGCTTGGAGAGACTTCTTTCTCCTCTCTCCAAAATAAAGCTTCCGGTTCATGAATTTGCGATGATGATGACGATTGCGCTTAGATTCATCCCAACGCTTATTGAGGAAACCGATAAGATAATGAGCGCACAGAAAGCAAGAGGATCGGATTTTTCATCCGGAAATCTGATTCAAAGAGCAAAAGCGCTGGTTCCGATCCTGATACCGCTCTTTATTTCATCCTTCAGGCGCGCCAACGATCTTGCCGTTGCTATGGAATGCCGCTGTTATCGCGGCGGAAGCGGAAGAACAAAAATGACGCAGTTAAAAATGACCTATAGGGATTTTATCATGCTTTTTGTTATTGCTGTTTCCGGAACGTCGGTGGTGCTTATGAATATATATCTGCCGGGTTTTGTGATCTGATATAGGAAATCATATGAAATATCTTTTTACCGTTGCTTATGACGGACGTGCTTATCATGGTTATCAGGTGCAAAAGGGGCATGTCACAGTTCAGGAAAAGCTTCAGGATGCAATTGAAAAGCTTTATGGGAAACGCTATCCGATTGTCGGCTGCAGCAGAACCGACAGCGGCGTTCATGCGCGGGATTTCAAGGCGGCAATATTTGTTGACGATGATGCTCCCGCGATACCGGTGGACAGGCTGCCCTTGGCGCTTAATATTTTTCTGCCGGAGGATATATCGGTAAAGAAGGCGGATATTGTCTCCGATACATTTCATCCGAGATATGACGTCAGGCTTAAAGAGTATGAGTATTTGATATTGAACTCGAAAGTGAGAGATCCGTTTCTTTTCGGAAGAGCATATCTTTATCCGCTTCCTCTTGATGAAAAAATGATGAATCGTGCGGCTGAGCATTTGAAGGGGACGCATGATTTCTCGGCGTTTATGACTTCCGGATCCGATGTTTCCGATTGCGTCAGAACGATTTATGATTGTACCGTTACAAGAAACGGCAGTTTAGTTTCGATCAGGATATCAGGCAGCGGTTTTCTCTACAATATGGTAAGAATTATAACCGGAACGCTTATCGAAGTTTCGGCGGGAAGATTTTCCCCGGAGGATATTGATTCTATCCTTGCTTCACGTGACAGAAGCCGCGCCGGTTTTACGGCGCCTGCCTGCGGGCTTTATCTCAATAGGGTGGTATATTGACGGAATATTCAGAAAGGAGAGCGACAGGGTGAACGAAAAGAATCATAAAAAAAATGATGGACTTGACAGAGTTGGAGCATCCAAAACCACAGTTAAAAGGAAAAAAAGTTTTTCTTCCTCTCCGGCACAGGAGATTCGTTGGGATCCCGATGCGGTCTTTAAGGAGAATAAATATTATATCCGAATTGCTTCAAAATTCAAACTGTGCAAATATATAATTGCCGCTTTGACGCTTATCTTTACCGTTGTGATGCTTACTGTATTCAGTTCCGATATAACCTCTGAAAATTTTCAATATCTTATTAAGGATTTGGATATCACGGGATTAACCTCGGAGGGGGATTTTGCTTCTATCGTCTTTAACGGCGGAACCAATTCCAAATTCGGCATCTATCGCGGCGAGCTTGCGGTTATTAATTCCGGACTTACGGGTCTTTACAGCTCAAGCGGCGCATTTTCCTTTAGCAAATCGAATATATTTTATAGTCCGGAGCTTCTTGTTTCTAATAAATATATGCTTGTGTACGATTCCGGAAATACCACCTGTTCCTATTCGATATATAATTCCTTTGCTGAGCTAAAAAACGAAAAGATGAGTTATCCGATAACGGGAGCGGCGCTTTCGGATAACGGTGCATACGCAATTGTATCAAGGGACAGCAGCTATAAAGGCGTTCTGCTTTGGTATGATAAGGATTTTAATTTACTTACCGAAATAAAAAAGGATAAATATATTATTTCCTCAGCGCTTACCTCAGATGGTACGGAGCTTGCTCTTGCCTCCGTATATGATGACGGAGGAGACGCGGTTACAGAGCTTATGACGGTTACGGCAGGTTCTGAGTCGGCGTCGGCGTCCTTAACGGTAACAGGAGTTATGCCGATGATGATACGATACCTTGAGGATGGGAATATTGTGGTGCTTTATACTGACAGAATGGTTTTTTACAATGGTTTGCTTGAAGAACTTTCAAGTGTATCTCTGAGTTCGCTTCTGTCTGTTAAAGCGGATATCGGAAAGAAGCTTGTCTGCATCGTGAATAACAACACACTTATCGGAAATGATAAGACGGTGAATATATATAATTCCGGAGGAGAGCTTCTCTATACCTCCGGATATGCGGGAGAACTCTTAAAACTTCGTTCTTTTGAAAATCGGGCGTATCTTCTTTTTGAGGATAGAATGGTTATGATCGATCTTGCTAACGACACAGAGAGAACCGTTGAAGTAGATCCGAATGCCATTGATCTGGTTTTTACTTCGTCAGGACTTCCTGTTATGTGTTATGCAGGAAGCGCCATTCCTGTTATCATGGATGATTTGCCGGAATCAGAGAGCTGACAGTATTTTTTCTGAGGAGGATTCAATTATGTCTTTACTTCTTGATTTTATTCTTGTTTTGATCTTTGTTCTTTGCGTTTACACCGGAGTAAAACGCGGCTTTATTCGCTCTGTTATGAGTATTGCGGTAGTAGTGCTTTCGATATTGGGCGCTGTTAAGCTTACTCCGAGTTTTTCCGCTTATCTTAATAAGAACTATATTGAGTCCGGAATTACGGAGAAGGTGGAGAAATCTATTGAGTCCATTATTGCCGGAGTGGATTCTATTAATCTTGCTAAGCTTTTTCAAGAGAAACCGCAGGCTTTTACTGATATTCTTGAAAAATTCGATATAAATTTTGACGAGCTCAATGAGTATTATGAGACACAGGCGAAAGAGTCGGGGGAGGCAGAAAAGGAGGTATCCTCTTACATTGCCAAGCCCATTTCCGAAACGGTATCCAATGCAATTGCTTTTGCTTTACTGTTTATTTTTCTTTCCATTCTTCTGACTGTTGTTGTGCTGGTAATTGATTTGATAGTCAAAATTCCGATATTAAAGGGAATCAATAAAAGTCTCGGTTTGATCCTTGGTATACTGAAGGGTGGACTTTATGCGTGGGGACTCAGTCTGATTTTTTGTAATTTACTTCCCCATCTTGCGGTAATTTACGAAGGAAAGATTCCGGCTTCGATTATTGATAATACGGTTATTGTGAGATTTCTCGGAGCGTTAAATATATCAAATTTATTCTAATTATTACCGTTTTCAAGCGGCGGAGGTTACTTATATGCAGTTATGTTCCAAATGCCACAAAAGGCTGGCAGTAGTATTTATAAGCAAGTTTGTAAATAACAAAATGGAGAACGAGGGCTTTTGCCTTAGGTGTGCAAAAGAACTCGGAATAAGTCAGGTTGACGCCGTAATGCAGCAATACGGCATTACGGAGGAGGACCTTGAAAAAATGGAGCCGGAAATTGAAAATGCAGCGGAATTGCCGGAAATTTCTCAAGGAAGTGATGATGAAAATGACGGCAAAGCCCCGGCAATAGATTTTATGAAGATTTTCGGCGGACAGGGCGGGCTTCCTCCTTTTATGAAAGGTCAACCCGACAAAAAAAATGTTTCGGGAAATAAAAATAAACCGGATAATAAGAAAAAATTTCTTGGGATGTACTGTACAAATCTCACCGAAATGGCAAAAAACGGCAAGATTGACAGGATTGTAGGAAGAGACCGTGAGCTTGCAAGGGTTATGCAAATCCTTTGCAGGCGTCAGAAAAACAACCCCTGTCTTATAGGAGAACCGGGAGTTGGAAAAACGGCTGTTGCAGAGGCACTCGCTGCCAAAATAGCGTCGGGAGATGTTCCCTTCAGACTTTTGGGAAAAGAGGTGCATCTCGTAGATATGACCTCGATTGTTGCCGGAACTCAGTTCAGGGGGCAGTTTGAAACCCGTATGAAAGGTCTTATCGATGAGGTTAAGGCTCTCGGAAACATAATCCTTGTGATCGATGAGGTTCATACGATCGCCTCTGCCGGGGACGCAGAGGGGAGCATGAATGCGGCAAATATTTTGAAACCCGCGCTTTCAAGAGGCGAGATACAGGTGATAGGCGCGACAACTCTTGTTGAATACCGCAAATATATTGAAAAGGATGCTGCTCTTGAAAGACGGTTCCAGCCTGTCATGATTGAAGAACCGTCAGTGAAGGACTGCGTTGAGATACTGCGCGGAATTAAGTCCTACTATGAAAGCTATCACAAAATTATTATTCCTGACGATATTCTTGAGAGAGCAGTGACGCTTTCCGAACGCTATATTACCGACAGATATCTTCCCGATAAGGCAATCGATCTTCTTGACGAATCTCTTTCTTATGTTGCGCTTAACTCTGATGTGATTGAAAAATACAGACGAACCGAAAAAGAACTGCGTGATATATCCGCAAAACGTTCCGAAATCGAAGCCAGAGAAGAAACAGAATCTGATAAAGAAGAAGAAAAATACCGTGAGCTTGCCGAAATAAAGGTTAAGGAGCTTAACACGAAAGAGGCGCTTTCCGGTCTTGAGCAGGATTTGAAAAAGGTCACCCTTTCTTCAGCGGCTCTTGCAAAGGTGATTGAAATATGGACGGGCGTTCCCGCAAGCAATATAATGGAAAATGATTATTCAAAGCTCAATCGGCTTGAATCATCCATTAAGGCACATCTTATCGGCCAGGATCATGCAGTTGATGCAGTAGTAAAGGCAATAAAGCGAAATCGCGCCGGAGTTTCATATAAGAGAAAACCCGTTTCTTTTATTTTTGCCGGTCCGACCGGTGTAGGAAAAACGGAGCTTGTAAAAACTCTTGCGAAGGAGCTTTTTGACTCTCCCGAAACTCTTATCAGACTTGACATGTCGGAATTCATGGAGAAGTTTTCAGTGTCGAGAATTATAGGAGCTCCTCCCGGATATGTCGGATATGATGAGGCGGGGCAGCTTACTGAAAAGATAAGACGTAAGCCATACAGCGTGATTCTTTTCGATGAAATTGAGAAGGCGCATCCCGACGTGATGAACATTTTGCTTCAGATTCTTGACGACGGAAGAATTACCGACGCACAGGGCAGGACGGTTAATTTTGAGAATACCGTTATCATCATGACGACAAATGCCGGTTCAGGCTTCAGTTCCTCGGCTGCGGGGTTCGGAACAACAAGAAACGAAGCGGATATACAGCGCACGGAGAAGGCGCTTTCGGAATTTCTTCGCCCGGAATTTCTAAATCGTATAGACGAGGTTATTGTTTTTAACCGTCTTACTCAGGATAATTTTGCGCAGATCGCAAAAATAATGCTTGAAGAGCTTTCACAGGCGCTTTCGGAAAAGAACATTCGCTTTACCTATACCGATTCCGCGGCGTTGTTGATTGCAAAAAATTCCTATGATGAAAAGTACGGCGCCCGCAATATGAGAAGATATATTCAACGTGAAGTAGAGGATGTTATTGCGGATAGATTGATCGGAGGATATTCGGACGGAATATCCGCGATAGCGCTTGACTCCGACGGCGAAAAGCTTTCTGTTACTTCTATGTGAAAATAGTGAAAGCGCTTGAGGAAAAGATGGAGGACAAATTTTCCGACAGGGAAAGGCACGGTCATATATATGGCGGAGAAATGGTATGATAAAAGCATAAAACAGACAGAAATATGGCTAAAAACCGATTCCTCCCGCGGACTCGGCAGGGAAGAGGTGATGAAGCGCCGCAAGCTGGACGGCGAAAATGATATATATCCTTCCCCTAAAAAATCCTTTTTTAATTATCTGAAGCATTTACTCACCGATTATACTTCGATCCTTATGCTTGTGACATTGCTTATTGCAGCGGTTTTTGAGGAAACCGAAAACCTGCTTGTCATGCTGCTGATTCTTGTGACATATTATGTCATTGTTTTATTTACTTATGTCAAGTCTCAAAGGATACTGGAAGGACTCGGTACCTATGCGCTTCCCAATGCGAAGGTGCTGAGAGGCGGAAGGCTGTTTATGATCAAGCAAAAGCAGCTTGTAAGAGGCGACGTTATATATGTCTCAACAGGAGACATTGTTCCCTGTGACGCAAGGCTTGTTGAATGCGACGAACTTGAGGTGCTTGAGGTAAATATTACTACGGTTACGCATGCGGTAAAAAAGGACGCCCGATTTATAGATTATCACGATATATCCCCGGCACAGCAGAAAAATATGATTTTTGCTTCGACTATTGTGACTCATGGTACTGCAAAAGCAATCTGCTGTGAAATCGGAAGTGATACTCTTGTCTGCGCGATGAAGAAAAATACCCCTATCATGTCACATGAGAGACTTGAAATCCTGGATAAAATAGGTGGCTTCTGCAAGAAATGGACGCTGGTGATGACGCTTGCGGTCATGCTTCTTACGGTTGCGGATATTTTCTTCTCGGGTTCGCAGATTGGAATTTTTGACAGTTTTATGACGGGATTATCGCTTGCTGTGTCGTCGATGAGTGAGTTTTATACCGCTTTTGCTTATATTGTATTGGCTTGCGGAATATTCGCGGCAGTCAATAAGAAAAAAGATGTGAACACCGGCGCGCTTATCAAAAACACGGATAAGCTTGAAGAAATAAAAAATTTAACTTGTCTGATTGTTCCAAAACAGGCTGCTTTCAGCATCCGCGATATGAAAGTCGGAAAAGTGTATGCAAACGGAGATGTTTTTATTCCCGGTGAGCACGGATATAAGCGCAATGCGGCGCGGGTACTCAGATACGCACTGCTTTCTACCGGCCTCTACGGCGCCGGGAAACTGATTGAAAACAATCAGAGCAGAGATAATATTTACAGCTCTGAGGAAGAAGCGATTATCGCCGCGGCAGAAAAATGCGGTGAATACAACATTGAGCTTGAAAAACGGTATCCTATGCTTCAGCATATTGGCAAAAGCTCGGATTGCCGTTTTGAGACAACTCTTGTCAGATATGAAAACGGTTTTTTTGTTTCCTTGAGGGGGGAATATAACTCCATTCTTCCGCTCTGCAGATTTTATACAGAGGACAGCCGTATTTACGAGATGACGCCGGAAAAAAGAAGCGAATTTCTTGTCAGCGCCGAAAAGCTGTCACGGGAATCCTTTCATGTGATTGCTGTTGCTTCTAAGGATACGATATATAATAATTTAAAACGTCTTTCTGCCTGTCAGTCCGATCTTACCTTTGAAGGATTTCTGGCTATTAAGGAGCCTGTCCTTCCGGAAGCTGCGAAAAATGTCTTAAGATGCCGCAATGCAGGGATAAAAGTCATCATGCTGTGTCCCGAAGTGAGTGAGAATAATGCGATTCTTGCCGAAACACTGGGAATTGCGTCTTCAGCCGAACAAATTATTACCGCAGATGTCCTTTCATCTATGAAGGAGGGGCTTTTCAGGGCTAATCTTGATATTTATACGGTATATCAGGGAATTAATCTCGCGCAGAAACGGCTTCTTGTACGCTTTCTTCAGGAGAAAGGTGAGCGCGTCGGATATCTCTGCTCAGAGCTTGATGAAATTATTATGATGAAAGAGGCCGATGTAGGATATTCGGAGAGTATAACGATTTCCGATAAAGCGGGTAATGCCGGAATAGATCTTGCCGGCAGAAATGTACCGGTTTATACCAAAAGTGCCGGGGGTACCAACGGCATCGGGTGCGAGGCGCTTAAATATGTTTCCGATGTCATTATTTCGGAGGCGGATAAATCGGGAACCGGAGGCTTTAATGCTGTCGTGGATTCTATAATATGTTCCAAGGCGGTATATTATAATTTGTACCGAATGCTGAAGTATATGATTTCATCACAGCTTGCAAAGCTTTTTATCGTGTTTATTTCGGTCTTTATGGGTATGACGGCATTTACCCCGCCTCAAATTTTATTTTGCGGTTTGGTAATGGATTTTGCTGCATTGATTATAATTGCTTTTGAACGGTCGGGACCGGCACTTCTTAAAATGCCGTCTCACATAACCGAAAAATTGACGCATCCTCTTATCAAGAATGCCGAGAGCGTGATAATCGGTATCTTTTGGGCGGCGGCAACACTTGTGGCGGTTCACCTTATGCTGAAAAAAGATATCATTACCGATATGCATGTACCGGTCTGCTGCTTTCTTAGTTTTATTCTGACCCAGATCGCGATGCTCAACGAGTGTAAGCGGGAGCAGAGTATTTTTGACAGGAATGTTAAAATTAACGGTGCCTATATCGCAATGCTCCTCGTAACCGTTGCATTTCTTCTGCTTGCTTTCGGAAATAGCAAGGTTGGACTGTGGTTCTCAATAGAACCGATTCCGCCTTATGCGATTATAGGCATTATTTGCGTTCCTATTGTTATCACTCTTTGTTGTGAGATATATAAGCTGTTTACTTCCAAGACCTTCAACAATGAACTGAAATAACAAAACTGTGTATTTAAGGCAATACCGCGGGGTGCACAGTTAATACCTTTATTGGGCTTTTGCCTGCGTCTTTTGCGTCATACTTCACAAATTTCGTCGGCAGAGGAGTCGCTCTTGCCTCCTCAAATTGTATTGTCTGACGAAAAATCTGGCGGCGCAACTGCACAACAATCATTGTGCGGTATTGCCTTAAGTCTTGAGTGATGTGTCAATAATGAAGGGAGCCCCTATGACGAAGTTTTTTCGTCATAGGGGCTCCTTTTGAGATAAGAATTATGGATGCCTCTATAAAATCACTGCCCCAAACCGGTTCGAGCTGTTTTCCGACATTCGTCACAAAAATCCTTGACAGATTGATACGCTGTCTGCGGAATTTTTGTTTAGACTGACGAAAAAATCTTTGCCATCTATGAAATTGCATTTTCAGAGATACTCTTTATTTATTCAAAAAATTACTGATTGCGCAGTTAAAAGCAGTTGGATTTTTCTTTGCCACAAAAGAATTGCCCTTGATAAAATGTCAATTGCGAGTTTTTTATACAGGCAGTGATGAATTCCGCATGCTTTCTTTTTATCTATCCTGATTCCGGCTATTACAAGTACATCAGCGGTAATTTTTTAGCTCTGATCTTGGATATATTGGGCTGATTTACCATTAATTCAAGCATTTCTCGTTTCAACTCTACCTTTTCGCTGAAACTTGAAAAGAACCGGGGTGCGATATCCGATTCAATCGGTATTTGTACAAAAGCTTTAACGCCCTTTGCATTAAGGTTTCCGCCGTTCAGGATGAGCTTCATAACCTTGTCGGGATACGCGCAGCAAAGCACATCGCAATATTTGCTTCGTCGAAAAACCTAAGATATCGGCTTTTTCAATTTGTAATGCTTTCAAAAATGCGAGAAGATCCTCTGTGAATTGCCTGACTGTAAAAGGAACGCTTCCTCTCAGCGTCTTCCCGTGTCCTCTTGTATCAATGGGATGACTCGGTGTTCTGTTGAAAAGGCTTCTATCTGACGATCAAAATACCCGCTGTTTTCTCCGTTTCCGTGAAGAAATATAAGCGGGTTTCCTATGCCTTTCTTCATATAGTAGTGGGGCTATATCCATATCAATTAAAAATATTCTCTTGCTTTTTTTCAGAGTTTTTTTCTTTTATACAGCTTTTTTCCGGCTTCAGAGACACCGAAAACGCCTATTCCTGCGCCCACTATCCAAAGAAAGGGAAAAATACATTCTTCTATATAGGTGCTTCTATCCATACTGATGGTTTTTCCGGTTTCTTCTTTAAAGCTTTCGTCGGGATTACCGTTTACGATGTTTTCCCTTATTATATTTTCATCCGGTTCAATATAAATGGTTTCACCGATCGGATTTTCTTCAGGCAGAATCTCTGCCGCTACATAAAACGGCAGAACAGAAAATAATAGGATTACGGGAATCATAGTAAAAATTTTTTTAGTCATGGAGCACCTCGGAGGAAATAGAATGAGAATTGTGTTTTTTATTTTTTATATAAGAAAGTGTCTCCGCTGCTGCGACGGAAAGCAGCAGAAAACCGCATACAAGAGATATCATAGCAGAGGGATTTGCAGCAAAGTCCGGGAATAGTTTAATTCCGATATATCCGATATAAGAAGCACAGGAGGCAAGGGAATAAGAAAGTCCGGGATGCCGGGGCATAAAACGAAAAATCAAGGAAATAATGACCGGAATGGTCATATTAATGAGCATGATTGCAAAAAGGGAAACCATTTTGGAATCACGACAAAACATCAGAAGCGCCGCCCCACCTCCGAGAGAAGCCGCTACAAGTAATAGAGAAAGCCTGTCAAAGAGAAACCCTCCAATCAAGCGTCCTATACCTGATGCAGCGGCAATAAGAAGGATAGCTTTTCTGCCGTGATTCCAATCAAATTGTAAAGAAAGATTCATATAAGTTCCTATCGCGGCAGAGAAAATGAATAGTAGGATAAATATCGGCGCAAGACCGGTTTTCGGAGCTTTTTCATCACGTCTGAGATATGCTTCCGGCAGTCCTTCTCCTTTGTCGGAGGGAGCAGCTGCCATCAAGAGAAAAGCTGCGGCGATATATCCGAAAAACTGAGCATATCTGGCAAGCCCTAATCCAATGATACTTCCGGCGGTAAAAAATCCAATTCCATAAGTGCGAAATTCAGAACGAGAGAGAAGGGAAGAGGAGGCAAAAGCATGAAATGCAGCGTTTCCGATCCCCATCATAATTACTTTTGCGGTTATTCCGAATTTTATCGGAAATACGAATCCCATGAAAAGAATCATTACAGCCATTCTTACTCCGGTGTGTTTGTTTGTTACATCGTCTGCAAGTACCGAGAATAAAATTCTTGTTCCGATAGCTATTATATTAAAGAGAATGATAAGCATGGTAAGTTTATTACTGCTCGCGTGCAGTGCAATGCTTCCGAGGAGCATTGCGGCACAGGCTGCATCTGCCATTAGACCCATGAAGGCGTATCTTGTCACCATAGGCGAGTTGGTTTTTGAGGTTTCAAAGGCTTTCAACGGTAGTCCTCCGTTATTTTTATTTTGACAAGAATATTATATCGCTTATCGGTGGGTTTGTCAATCGTATCGTGATTATATTCAAGAAGAAAAATAAAAAGCCAATTGTTTTGTGAACTGTTCTCCGAGTGTTACCAATTTGATATGAATAAAAACAGAGCTTATTATTCAATGTTAACCTATATAAAACAATGGACGCAATTTCTTTAGAAAACAGAAATAAACAACCAAAATCCCGGCATTTGTATACATATTGTGTAATCTAAATATGCGTCAGGTATTGTGTATGATAATATTATGCAAGCTTGAAAGTTGAGAAAGACAGCGTACGGGAATTTCGGCATTATGGATGCAAAAACTACCCCGCCGAAAATCGGTGAGATTACGAGACGTTGTATTATGCTGTATTATTTTGTTCTTATAAGTAAGGATCAAAGGCTTGTCCTCCGTCAGGAACTGTGACAGGACGCGCCGTTAGAGCCTGAATTGGGGTAAATGCGAGTATTCGTCAAAATTTTTATAAATTCCGCCTTTTTGTTTTTTCACTTCTGTTTTCATCGGTGTAGCACATCGACAAATATGAAGCATAATTTAACACTGAAATGAGAAATGGTTAAAAACACGAATTATTAAAAGTCCACTCCAGTAAATTGAGAGGGATTACGGTGGATATTAACTTGTACTCCAAATCTTTTTTGGATGCACATTGGGGATGTGTTAATTCAGAAGTGTTACGGGCTATTATTTTAGAATTATAAAATAGAGATTTTGTAATTTACTCAAAAATGATTATAAAATACAAGTTAAGCTTTTTTAAGGTTTTTATATTTCAGTTTGTCTTTTTAGTTAAAAAAGCGGAGTGCCTTTTAACAAAAATGTTTCGGGGCAACCCCATTTTGAATTTCAGGGGCAAAGAGATTTTGAAAAAGGTCAGAAAATAGATATTTTCGCACCTTTTCGGTAAAAGTCCCCCAAATGCTTATTTTATGGTGTTTTTGCAAGGTTTTTGGTGTAAAAAAGCACCCCTGCAAATCAATGCAAGGGTGCGAATTTTATTTTAGACTGCCTTTCTTTTTATGAGGCAGTCTGCCTTTTTACAATAAAAGTTCTGATTAGCGCTTTTCGCTAATAGCTGCCTGTGTCGCCAAAGTTTGCAGGGGGAATTATGTATTGGGGCGAGATTGTCGCCCCTTTCTTGCGGTTGCCCTCTACATTCATAGGAATGGGAGAGTCGCCGCCGAAATCACCACGAAGATACCACTTAAAGCAGTCCTTTGAAACCTCGATTTTTTCAACAAAGGCTTCAATCACGCTTTCGGGGATATCGCCATCGGTATCGAAATTGGTGTATTGCTCCAAGGCATAGCGGAGAACGGTGATCTTGCTCTCATAGTCGATTTCTTCCTCCTCGGTTGGCTCAACTACAGGTGTTAGTTCCTCGATTTCCGCCTTGAGCTTATCTATCTGCCTGTCTACATCGGCACGTGCTTCTTGGTAGTCCTCACGGGTGATATCGCAATTGCTGAGCAGATCTACAAGGTTTCTGCGTTTGGTGTTGGCTCTGTCAAGCTCTCGTTGCTTTTGCTCAATAAGCTTTGAGTTATCTTGCACTTGCACCTCGGTATCGCCGATATGCTCCTCAAGTATGGAGTTTGCAATTTCCAATACCTTTTGTTTATTTGTTAGGAAGTGGCGGAAGATATAGTTTGCCATCATCTGCAGCTTCCACTCGGCTATCATCGGTGACTGACAAATGCCATCAATGGGAAGCCCACGCTTTAAGCGACTTTTGATAGTACCAGTCTGCGTTGTACCGTAGCATTGATAACCGAAGAACTTTTCTCCGTTAGCGTTGGTTCTCCATTTGCGGCGGTTAAACCGCCTGCCGCAGGAGCAGATCATCAGTCTGCCCCATACGGTCTTGGGCGGTGTTACACCCGTCAGCTTTCTTCCTGTGGTTGGATTTTTCAGTTTTCCCGTTTTGCTTTTCATAATCTTTTGCACCCTTTCGTATTCTTCAACGGTTATAATCGGCTCGTGTCTGCCTTGCACTTGTGTCAATGCCATTTCACCGTAGTTTTTCACCTTTTTCTGCACCAAAAAGTCGGGAGTGTATTCCTTGTGGTAGGTAATAATACCGCAGTAAAAGGAGTTCTTGAGCGTTTGGGAGATTCCCGTGCAATGCCAGTTGGAAAGTCCCGTAGCCGTCCTGCGCCCTGTTCGCTCCATTTCATTTTTTATCGCCATCAGTCCGTGTCCCTCAAGGTACATATCGAATATCCTACGTACCGTTTCGGCTTGTACGGGATTGATATTGAAATCCACCTGCTTTTTGTTGCCCTCCACGATTTTCTCCACTCGGTCATAGCCGAGAATATTGCCGTTGCCGTAGAACACGCCCTTTTCCATTGAAATCTGCTGACCACTTTTCACTCGAATAGAGGTCTTGCGGCTCTCGTCCTGTGCAAGACTCGCCATAATGGTCAGTCTGAGTTCTCCGTCACCGTCAAAGGTTTTGATATTGTCATTAATAAAGAACACTTCAACGCCAATCCGACGAAGCATCTTTGTAAAGTGCAGGGTTTCCTCGGTGTTTCGGGCAAATCGGGACACCTCACGGGTGATGATTAAGTCAAACTTGTGTGCCTTGGCATCGGCAATCATCTGCGTAAAGCCCGGTCGCTTCTCCGCCGAGGTTCCCGTAATCCCCTCGTCAATATAGCGATCAATTAAGTTCCATTCAGGGTGGTGATCGAGGTATTGCTGATACCATTCCAGCTGATTGCTGAGAGCAGATATCTGCGCTTCGTGCTCGGTGGAAACACGGGCATAAATCACCACCCTTCGTTCGTCAAATTCATTGTATCGATACATCATCCGGCTTTTTCTCCTTCCTGCTGAATGGTGAAATTAAATTTTGAGGCATCCACCACGTCAGCGTGCTGATTTACCATATTCCGAAATATATATAACGGAATTTTGCCGTCGTGATAAAGCTGTTCGCAAAGCTTTAAGGCGGCGAAAATATGGTTAGGATTTTTATCCTTTATAATTGTAATCATAGTGTTCCTCCTTTACAAATGTGCGATTTTTATCTCGCATCACGATTTCGCTGTCGGTGTCGGTGCAAAAGCTCCAAGCCCTTGAGAATATCCTTCTTTATCTGCTGTTCGGTGTAGGACTTCGGAAAATATCCGTTAAAATCCTCTCTCCTAAACCGCAAATGCTCCTGTTGGTTCGGCTTTTCCTCCGACATTATTTCGTATATTTGGTCTTTTGTCAGCACACAGTCCTGTGATAGCTTTTTCAGCCGTATGCTCTGTGCGTGGGATGGCGTGCAGTCATTTAGCTCGATAGCATCAAGCAGGATTCTTTGCTCATCCTCTGTCAAGAATGAGATTTCCACCGCCGGACTAAAAGCGATTTTTCCCTCGTCAACTTTAGTGAGCAATTCAGGGATAAGGTATGTTAAGCGGATATACCTTTGAACTTGATTTCGACTATCGCCTGCCGCTTCACCTATGAAAGCATCTGTTCTTAACTTCGTCCCAAGTTGGGACGAAGTACTCCTACCTTGATGATTTAGTGCTTCTTGCTTAAGTTTATAAGCAAACGCTTTTTCGCTGGGGAGTATAGTTTCTCTCTGCAAATTTGCATCTACCATTGCGATCACCGCCTCATCATCAGTCATTTCCCGAACGATTACGGGCATTGTTTTAAGTCCCAATACCTGACACGCCGCAAGTCTGCGGTGTCCTGATATCAGCTCAAAGCCGCCGTCCTCAAGCGGTCGTGCAAGGGCGGGGGGTATCGCCCCGACCTTGCGTATGCTCTCTATCATTCGGTCCATTTCCTCGCCCGATTGAATTTTGAAGGGATGATCCTTGAATGGGTGTAGCTCCTCAAGGGGAATATTGTGTACTCGCTCTAAGCGTGCATCGTCTCTTTCCGCCTGCGTTGAAAAGATTGCATCAATGGGTATGGGCGGCAGAGTAAAGTCTGATTTTCTTGCCATTTATATGACCTCCTTTTTTGCTTTTTTGAGTAGCTTGATTAGCTCATCAATCTCATCGTGATAGAAGACGATGCCTTTTAGCGGCTTACCGTTTCTCCAACGCCGCACGTCGATACA